>CAYFVS010000148.1:0-1587 GCA_964346565.1 uncultured candidatus Brocadiaceae bacterium
TCGCTGGAGGACCTGCAGCGGGTAGCCCGGGAGGTGCTGCTGAGGGAGAGGCTGCACCTGGCTGTCGTCGGGCCGTACCGCTCGGACAAGCGCTTCGCGCCCTTGCTGCGGCTGTAGCCGCGGCGCTTGAGTCGCAGGCTACCGCGACCCTCCGATTTGACAACCGTGCCCACGGGAGTATGCTTTGGATGCCGTTCGTTTTCGTTACGGGGGCTGACCAACCATGGAGCGGCGCAGCCAGTACGCCCAGACCAAGGACGGGGTCAGCATCGCCTTCTGGACGCTGGGGGAAGGGATGCCATTTGTGCACATGCCGAGTCCGCCATGGACCAATATCCAGTCGGAGTGGCAGATGCCTGCGATCAGAAGCTGGTACGAGCGCTTGGCTGAGAAGCGCCGGCTAGTGCGGTTTGACAGTAGGGGCACAGGTCTATCGGAGCCCACGGCCGCTGACTTCTCGCTGGATACCCTGATACTGGATCTGGAGGCGGTCGTGGACCGCCTCGGCCTGGAGAGACTTGCCCTCTTTGGATTCGTCGATTCGGGGCCAGCCGCCATTGCGTACTCCGCCCGTCAGCCGGAGCGAGTATCGCACCTCATTCTGTGGTGCACGTATGCGCGAGGTTCCGACTACCTGCGGGCACCAGAGATTCCAGCGATGTACGCGCTCGTAGATAAGGACTGGCATCTGTTTACCGAGACAATAGCGCATATTGTGCTGGGATGGTCACCGGGAGAGCAGGCGCGACGGGCGGGGGAGTTGTTCAGGGAGAGCACCACCCCGGAGGCTGTACAGAAGGCCTGGCAAGCCAATCTCGAGGTTGATGTGGCGCCTCTCCTGCCACAGGTGAGATCGCCGACGCTGGTTCTGCACCGCCGTCATATGCGCTGGATGACTACGGATATGGCCACCGGTATTGCCTCCGCGATTCCGGACGCTCGTCTGACTCTCTTGGAGGGAGCATCGGGAACGCCGTTCGGCGGGGGCGACATGGAGGCGGTGGCCACTGCCATCGACGAGTTCCTGGGCGAAGGTGAGGAGGCCGCAGCTAGGGCCGCACCATCCGGCCTTGTGACCATCCTGTTCACGGACGTCGAGGGCTCTACGGCGCTGACCCAGCGACTGGGGGACGCCAAGGCGCGGGAGGTGCTGCGGCAGCACGAGCGCACGGTGCGGGAGGCACTGAAGACCCACGGGGGCTCGGAGCTGAAGACGATGGGCGATGGCTTCATGGCCTCGTTCTCCTCGGCGACGCGGGCGCTGGAGTGCGCCATCGCTATGCAGAGGGCATTTGCGGCGCACAACAAGTCGGCGGAGGAGCCGATACTGGTGCGGGTAGGCATGAACGCCGGGGAGCCTATCGCGGAGGAGAAAGACCTGTTCGGGACTGCGGTGATCGAGGCAGCCCGCATCGCTGGGGCGGCCAAGGGCGGCGAGATACTGGCCTCGAACGTGGTCAGGGAGCTGGCCAAGGGGAAGGACTTCCTGTTCGCCGACCGAGGCGAGGTTGCCCTGCGGGGCTTCGACGAGCCGGTGCGGCTGTACGAGGTCAGGTGGCAGGAAAGCGGGTAGCCAGGAGACCGCGC
>CAYFVS010000149.1:0-3698 GCA_964346565.1 uncultured candidatus Brocadiaceae bacterium
CCGATGACGCGGTAGCCGTTGCGGGCGAAGTTGCGGATGAAGTTCTCGCCCATCACACCAAGGCCGTACAGTATCAGGTCGTACTCTCCGTCCAGGTTGGTGGCCGGCATGGTCGGCTCCTGTGAATCGGGTTGGTCTCCACACTGCCCCCATCCGCGCCATTCTGGGCGAAAGGGCGCAGGCTGTCAACGCGAAGCGGCCTGACACCAGTTTCACTTGGGCTCCCCCCGGCGCGGGTGTACCATGGCCGCGTGATGGGAACACGCTCAAGGGAGATGCACGCATGCGACAGGCAGCAATGACAGAGCCCGGACAGGTTGAGTTCAGACAGGTCCCCGAGCCCGAAGCGGGACCCGGCGAGGTGCTGTTGCGCGTGAAGCGGATCGGCATATGCGGCAGCGACGTGCACGTCTGGCACGGGCGTCATCCGTTCACCTCCTACCCCGTCGTGCAGGGGCACGAGTTCTCGGCTGTGGTGGAGTCTGTCGGCGAGGGCGTAGAGGGCTTCCAGCCCGGCCAGAAGGTCACCGCCCGACCCCAGATCGTCTGCGGCGAGTGCCCGCCCTGCCGCCGGGGCGACTACCACATCTGCGACAACCTGCGGGTGGAAGGCTTCCAGGCGCCCGGCTGCGCGCAGGACCTGTTCGTGACCGACGCAGACAGGTTGGTGGCCCTGCCCGAGGGCTTCACCCACGAGCAGGGAGCCCTGGTCGAGCCGTCCGCCGTGGCCGTCCACGCCGCAAGCCGGGCCGGCGAGCTGGAGGGCAGGAACATCGCCGTCCTCGGCGCCGGGCCGATCGGCAACCTGGTGGCGCAGGTCTGCGCGGCGCGGGGGGCGGAGGTGCTCATTACGGACGTAGCGACGTTCCGCCTCCAGGTGGCCGAGCAGTGCGGCATCCCGGCCGCCTCAAGCGCCGAGGAGGAAGACCTGGCCGATGCATCCGAACGTGTCTTCGGCGGCCGGGGCTTCGACGTAGCGTTCGAGTGCGCGGGCGTCGAGTCCACTGTGAGAGCCGCCATCGAGACTGTCAACAAGGGCGGCACCATCGTGATCGTGGCCGTCCACGGGGAGGAGCCCAGACTGCCGCTGGCCCTGGTGCAGGACTGGGAGCTGCAGATGGTGGGCACGCTGATGTATCGCCACGAGGACTACGAGGAGGCCGTGCGCCTGATCGCCGGCGGCCAGATCGCCACCGACCCGCTGGACTCGAAGCACTTCCCCTTCGAGCAGTTCCCGGCCGCCTACGAGTTCATCGAGCAGCAGGGCGTCCGCTGCATGAAGGTGTTCATAGACCTGTGAGCCGACGCAAGTGGCGAGGAGGCGCGCATGAGTGCCCAGAGGCGTCGCAGCTTCGCGCCGGTCACGGACACGTCCGACAGCCCGCATTGCCGCCTCAGGCCGGTGCCCCTGGGGGCAGTGCGCCTGACGGCCGGCTTTTGGGCCGACCGGCTGCGGACGAACCGTCGGGCATCCATCCCGGCCGTACTTGAGCGGCTGCGGGCGCATCACGTGCTGGACAACTTCATGCGGCTCTACGGCGCCAGCGATGCCCCGCGAGAGCGGCGCCTGGCCACCGACAGTGACATCTACAAGTGGCTGGAGGCGGCGTGCTTCGCCCTGGCGAATGAGGAGGACGCTGACCTCCGCCGGAACGTTGAAGAGGCGCTCGACGCCATTCTTCCCGCCCAGGAGCAGTCCGGCTACCTGAACACCTCGATGGTCGAGGAGAACCGCAGCCGCCGCTGGCAGGATTCCCACGCCCACGAGTTCTACTGCGCGGGGCACATGTTTCAGGCAGCCGTGGCGCACCGCCGGGCGACCGGAGAGGACCGGTTCCTCCAGGCGGCCCTGCGGTTCGCCGACTACCTCTGTGACAGGTTCGGACCGAAGGGGCGGGATTGGCACCCGGGCCACCCCGAAGTCGAACTCGCCCTGGTGGAACTCTACCGGGAGAGCGGCCACCGGCGCTATCTGGACCTTGCCTCCCGCCTGCTGGCGCGTAACCGGCACGTGGACCCGGAGCAGATCAGCGGCCACGCCGTGCGCGCCCTCTACTACGCCTGCGGGCTGGCCGACTGTCACGCCGAGACGGGAGAGCAGCGGCTGAGGGACATCCTGGAGAACCACTGGCGCACCATGGCCGGGGGCAAGATGTACGTGACAGGCGGAGTGGGCGCCCGGCCGAGCGGCGAGATGTTCGGCGAGATGTTCGAGCTACCCAACATGGATGCGTACGCGGAGACCTGCGCGGCGGCGGCGAACGTCTTCTGGAGCTGGCGCATGTTAACCATCGCCGGCGAGGCGCGGTTCGCCGACGTGCTGGAGAGAGCCCTGTACAATGGATTCCTGGCGGGCGTTTCATTGGACGGGCTGCGCTTCTTCTACGTGAATCCCCTGGCGAGCACGGGGCAGGCGCAGCCGGACCCATGGTATGAGTGGGCGCGCTCAGAGCCGCACCAGCGTCAGGAGTTCTTCGAGGTCACCTGCTGCCCGCCGAACGTGCTTCGCCTGCTGGCCGCCCTGCCGGGGCACTTCTACAGCACCAGCGACGAGGGTATCTGGGTGAACGTCTATGGCGCTTCCGAGGTCGCCTGGCAACTGCCCGACGGACGCCGCTTCGGACTGCGCCAGGAGACTGACTACCCCTGGAGTGGGACCGTGGAGATTGAGTTCACGGAGGCTCAGGGGCCCCTCTCGCTGTTCCTGCGCGTGCCGGGCTGGTGCAGCTCAGCAGAGGTAGCCGTCAACGGCCGGGCCGCGTCAGCGCAGCCCGAGCCCGGCGCCTACGTGGAGCTGAACCGCGTGTGGGAGGCCGAGGATACGGTCCAACTGGAACTGACGATGGAGCCCGAATTCATCGAAGGCGACCCCCGCGTGGAGGCAGACCGTGGCGCCGTGGCGATTCGGCGAGGGCCGCTCATCTACTGCCTGGAAGCCCCCGACAATCGCGCAGTCGCCCTGTTCGACGTGCGCGTGGACCCCGGGCAGCAACTGCGCTCCAGCCACCGGACCGATCTCCTCAACGGCCTCACCGTGGTTGAGGCCCGGGGAGCGGTCCCGGCCGAAGGGAACCGGCCCGAGCCCCTTTACCGGACTGCGGGCTCCCGCGCGGTGCCGGAGCTGCGCCCCGTCGAGCTGACCGCCATCCCCTACTACGCCTGGGCAAACCGGGGACCGGCGCAGATGACCGTCTGGATGATGCGGCAAGACCGTCCATGGACCTGAACCGCGAACAGAAGGTGATGCTGTTCAGGTTCTCCGCCTACGGGTTCCTGAAGAACCTGCGCTTCTTCGAGCCGCTGATCCTGTTGTTCTTCACCATCGCCAAGGGCCTCAGCTACACGCAGTTCGGCATCCTGGTGGCCGTGCGCGAGGTATGCGTCTACCTGCTGGAGATCCCCACGGGCATCGTCGCCGACGTGACGGGCAGGCGCCGGGCGATGATGGCCTGCTTCGTAAGCTACCTGATCTCGTTTGCCATCTTCACGTGGGGGGACAGCTTCTGGGCCTTCGTGCCGGGCATGATGCTGTTCGCAGCCGGAGAAGCGCTGCGCTCCGGCACGCACAAGTCCATGATCATGGAGCACCTGGACCTGGAAGACCTGTCCCACCTGAAGGTGGATTACTACGGCTACACGCGCGCGGCCTCGCGGCTTGGCTCGGCGCTGGCCGCGCTGGCAGTAGGCGTGTTCGGCTA
>CAYFVS010000150.1:0-5036 GCA_964346565.1 uncultured candidatus Brocadiaceae bacterium
CTCACCTGCAAGATCCTCAAGATAGACGATGACCGCCGCAACATCGTCGTCTCCCGCCGCCAGCACCTGGAGGCCGAGCGGGACATCATGAAAGTGCGCCTGTTCGACGACCTGGAGCCCGGCCAGATTCGGCCCGGCAAGGTCAAGAACATCGTGGACTTCGGCGCCTTCGTGGACCTGGGCGGCATTGACGGACTGCTCCACATCACCGACATGAGCTGGGGCCGCATCAGCCACCCCAGCGAGATGCTGGCCATTGACGACCTGATCGAAGTGGTCATCCTCAACGTGAACCGCGAGGAGGGCAAGGTCGCCCTCGGCCTCAAGCAGAAGACCCCCAGCCCCTGGGAGAACGTCGAGGAGAAATACCCCGTCGGCTCCGAAGTCACCGGCGAGGTGGTCAACCTGATGAACTACGGCGCCTTCGTCAAGCTGGAGGAAGGCGTCGAGGGACTGGTCCACATCAGCGAGATGTCATGGACCCGCCGCATAAACCACCCCAGCGAGCTGGTCTCCATCGGCGACATGGTGGACGTGGTCGTCCTGGGCATAAACAAAGATAAGGAAGAGATCAGCCTGGGCATGAAGCAGACCGAGCAGAACCCCTGGGAGCTGGTCGAGGAGAACTACCCCTCCGGCACCGAGATCATGGGCCGCGTGCGCAACCTGACCAACTACGGCGCCTTCGTCGAGATCGAAGAGGGCATAGACGGGCTGCTGCACGTCAGCGACATGTCCTGGACCCGCAAGGTTTCCCATCCCTCCGAAGTCGTCCAGAAGGGCGAGACCATCAAGTGCGTCGTCCTGGAGGTGGACCCGGACCGGCGGCGCGTCGCCCTGGGCCTCAAGCAGCTCGAACCCGACCCGTGGGAGGAGGAGATCCCCAACCGTTACCGGCCCGGCGACCTGGTGCGCGGCGTGGTCACCAAGCTGACCAACTTCGGCGCCTTCGTCGAACTGGAGGACGGCCTGGAGGCGCTGCTCCACATAAGCGAACTGAGCGAGAAGAAGATCCCCTCCCCCGAGGAGATCGTGGACGTGGGCGACGTGCTCGATGTGCGCATCCTGCGCGTGGACCCCGAGGAGAGGAAGATCGGCCTGAGTCTACGGTCCTACGGCGAGGAAGAGGAGGAAGAAGAACAGCCACGGATCGTCATCCGCAGCGACGAACTCGAGCAGGTCGAGAACCCCGACGAGGTCGTCGAGGAAGCCATGCAGGAGGCCCCCCAGTGGGAGCGCGAGGAAGAAGAGAAGGCGCCCCAGGCCGCCGAACCGGTCGGCGAGCCCGAGGAGCCCGAGCCGAAAGAGGAAGAGGAGACCTCCGCCGAGGCGGAGGGAGAGCTGACTGCCGAGGCCGGGCCGCCTGAAACGGCCGAGGAGGTCGAGGCGGAAGAAGAGGCCCCGGCCAAGGAAATCGCGGAGGAAGAGGTCGCAAAGGTCCCCGAGCCGTCGGCCGAGGAGCCGCTTCCCCTCGCGGAGGCCCAGGAGGAAGGGACCCCGGCCGAGCCGGAGGGCGAGCTGACTGCCGAGGCCGTGCCGCCTGAAACGGCCGAGGAGGTCGAGGTCGAGGAGGAGAACCTGACGGAGGAAGCCGAGGAGGAAGAGGCCCCCGAGGTCCCAGAGGAGCCGCTTCCCCTCGCGGAGGCCCAGGAGGAGGAGACCCCGGCGGAGCCGGAGGGAGAGCCGACCTCCGTCGCCGCGCCACCGGAGACGGCCGAGCCGATCGAGATCGAAGAGGAGGCCCTGGTTGAGGCCCTGACCGAGGAAGGCGAGGAGGAAGCCACCGAAGTCACCGAGCTGGAAGCCAAGGAGCCGTCGGCCGAGGAGCCTGTCCCCCTTCCCGAGGCCGAGGAGGAACAGAGCCCGGCCGAGCCGGAGGGCGAGCAGACCTCCGTCGCCGCGCCGCCGGAGACCGCCGAGCCGGTCGAGGTCGAAGAGGAGGCCCTTGAAGTCCCCGAGCCGGAGGCCGAGGAGCCGCCGTCGGACGAGCCTGATCCGCTGGCCGAGGCGGAGGAAGAGGAGAGCGTCCAGCCAGAGGAAGAAGATATCGAGGCCGTGGACGAGGCCCTTGTCGAGGCTCTGGCCGAGGAGACCGAGGAACCCCCTGCCGCCGAGGAACCGGAACAGGAGGAGGGCGACCAGCCGGAGGAAACCGCCTGAGGGCATCCCCAGCCTGCTCTACACGCCGTTGCGAGTACGCCCCGCCAACCCGATGAGAGGACGGCTGATGGACCTGAAGGCATACATCCGCAGCATCCCGGACTTCCCGACCGAGGGCATCGTCTTCCGCGACATTACCACGCTGCTGAAGGAGCCGGCCGCCCTCCAGGCCGCCGTTGACCAGCTCAGCGAGCCGTTCATCCAGGACGCGGTGGACCAGGTGCTTGCTGCGGAGGCGCGGGGGTTCATCTTCGGCGGGGCCATGGCCTGTCGGCTGGGGGCGGGCTTTGTACCCGTGCGCAAGCCCGGCAAGCTGCCCGCCCGGACCATCGAGCGGACCTACGAGCTGGAGTACGGCACCGACACCCTGACGGTACACCAGGACGCGCTCGAGTCGGGAGACCGCGTGCTGGTCACCGACGACCTGCTGGCCACGGGAGGCACCGTGCGGGCGTGCTGCGACCTGGTGGAGGAGTTGGGCGCGGAGGTCGTCGCCTGCGTGTTCCTCATCGAGCTGAGCTACCTGGGCGGCCGTGAGCGGCTCGGCGACTACCGCGTCCTCTCGCTGGTTGACTACGCCAGCGAAGAAGAAGTCTGAGCGCCGTTGGCGGCGGGAGCCGGGGCGGGCTTGCTTGTGTGGGTCTGCGCCGTTAGAGTGCCGGCAGGCAGGGCCGAATCAGGGTGCATACCATGTGCGACCACCGCGTTATCTTCGCCGACAGCCGCCGCATGACCGAACTGGATGACCGTTCGGTGGACCTGGTGGTCACCTCCCCGCCCTACTGGTGCATCAAGGACTACGCCCATCCTGGCCAGATGGGTCACGACCAGAGCTACGAGGAGTACCTCGCCAGTCTCCGATCCGTGCTCGCCGAATGCCACAGGACGCTGCGGCCGGGTTGCCGGGCGGCCGTCAACATCGGCGACCAGTATCTGCGCGCCAGCGAGCACGGCCGCTACCGCGTCCAGCCCATCCCCGCCGACCTCATAGTGATCGGCAGGGAGCTGGGCTTCGACTTCATGGGCAACATCATCTGGCACAAGACCTCGACGACCAACACCACGGGCGGCGGTTGCTGGATGGGCTCGGTCTACCACCCGAAGGACGGACACGTCACGTATGAGCACGAGTACATCGTGCTGTTCCGCAAACGCGGCCGGTGGCGGCGGCCGTCCGCCGAGCAGAAGAAGCGTAGCAGGCTGACCCGCCACCAGAGGAGCGCCTGGTTCCGGGGCACGTGGCAGCTAAAGCCCGAGCGCCAGGACGCCCACGTGGCAATGTTCCCGGTGGAGTTGCCCCGCCGGCTCATCAAGATGTACAGCTTCCACGGCGAGACCGTGCTCGATCCCTTTCTCGGCAGCGGCACGACGACGCTGGCCGCAATGATGGAAGGGCGCAAGTCCGTCGGCTACGAGATCAACCCCGACTTCGCGGATCTCATCCGGGAGCGAATCGGCGCTGAGGGTCTCCTCTCGTCCGTATCCGGTGTCCAGTTCCAGCGGCGCGCAGGCACACCAAGTCGCCCGGAGAACAGTGCTGTACATACTGGTCCGCCAGATTGAGCGTACCCCTGCCCGAAGGGCTGCCCTGCAAGGTGATTTACTGCGATAAGGCCCGCCGCGGCATAATCGTGGAATTCCGAGAGCAGTAACGCACACGGCCTTGGGAGGCCGGGTTCAGCCTTCCCCGGGCGCGCAACTTGGCTTCCGGGTGGCCCACGTGTTCCCGTCCCCCTCTTCGCGGGAAAACGGTAGCAACACGTACGACCCAGGTAGCTCCTGACGCACCTGAAGGGGAGTCCATACCCCTGCGCGGTTGACGCGCGCTCGACTTCGGATACTATGCACCTTCACTAACAGGTCAGGGAAGGAGACCCGCAGTGGGATGGGTCGATACATCGCCGCAGACAGAGCGCAAGTCGGCGGAGCAGATGATAGAACACCTGAGCTCTTTCGAGCTGGAACTGAAGTTCAGCGCGGGGGTCTGGTTCTTCTTCCCCGGCGGGGGGCGCTTCCACGACGCCTACGTGGACAAGCCGCAAGACCCCGACGAGTGGCTCTCTCGCGTGTTCGAGATCGCCGAACCCCTCGCCGAACACGGCCTGCGCGGCCTCGAAGCGCACTACCCCAACGAGGTCAACGAGGACAACATCGAACGCTACGTCGAGTTCGGCGAGCAGACGGGCATCCGGCTCATCACCATCGTGCCCAACCTGTTCTTCGACCGCCAGTTCGAGTTCGGCGCGCTCTCCAGCCCCATCCCCGAGGTGCGCCGCACGGCCATCGAACGCACCAAAACCGCCCTGCGGCTCAACAAGCGCATCGGCACGGACTTCGCCATCGTCTGGCCCGGCATTGACGGCTTCGAGAATCCGTTCGGGATGGACTTCATGGCCGCCCGCGACCGCTTCTGCCAGGGGCTGGCCGAGGCGATGGACGCCGTGCCGGGAGTGCGCGTGGCGGAGGAGCCCAAGCCCTACGAGCCGCGGGCGAAGATACTCTACGGCACCACCCCCGAGGGGCTGCTCATGGGCCAGAAGACCGAATCCCTCCTCCAGGCGCCGGAGAACCGAGAGATACTCGACCGCGGCGAGCCGCTGATCGGCCTGAACCCGGAGGTGGGCCACGTGCTGATGGGATACGAGGACCTGGCCTACGCGTTCAGCCTGGTGCTGGAGTACGGGCGCCTGTTCCACACCCACTGGAACTCCCAGCCGCTGGGCAACTACGACCAGGACCAGAACGTGGGCGCCATCAGCCCCGAGCAGGCCGAGGCGGCGCTCTACGCCCTGAAGATGCACGGATACGAGGGCTACTTCGGCATTGACATCAACCCGGAGCGGATGCCGGTTGACCGGGCGCTGGTGAACTGCATG
>CAYFVS010000151.1:0-5410 GCA_964346565.1 uncultured candidatus Brocadiaceae bacterium
GTGGTGCCGGACCATGGCCCGTTCGACCGGGCCGAAGCCACGGTCGTCGTCAAGGACGACCAGGGCGGGCTGGTGGCAGACGCCACGGTGACGGGCACGTTCAGCGGGGACATCTCCGAGAGCGGCTGCTCGGCCGTGACGGACTCCAACGGCGTGGCCGTTGTTGCGAGCACTGTCACCGCGAAGAACGTGACCAGTGTCACGTTCTGCGTGGACGACATCACCCACGCAACGCTGACCTACAACTCGACGGACAACGTAGAGACCTGCGACAGCAACTGACCCAGGTTGGTTGCTGAGCGCGTGGGAAGGCGCACAAAGCGGCCCCGGTCCTCCCGTCCCGCTAATGCGGAAGGGCCGGGGCCGCCGCTTCTCTGCGCGTCGGGCGGGAACCGAACTCCGGCACGGCGCCAGACCGCAAGCAGGCGCACGACCGCGGAGCAGGTGGGCGCAGACCCGGCACAGGGGCGGACACACCGCCGCGGCGAACGCCAGCCGACCTGCTGCCCCGCCCTGGCCGACCGCATGGCGTTTGCCGTGCTGTGCTCTGTCCCGTGCCGCTCATGCGAAGCGGGATTGGTACGCCGTGTACCCGAGCATTGGAGCCGTTTCGGGCGCTGGCTCCATCAGCTCGACGCCCTTCGGCGGCCAGGACAGCGCGCGGCGGGGCCTGCCAGTGTGGAGCCAGTTACCCTCGGCATGAGCCAGGCATGTCTGTGCAGCAGCGTCGGCGTGGAGGTCAAGCTGGCGCCGCTCGTGGCCCATTGATGCCTCGCTCAAGACCGCAGCTACTGCGATGAGCGGAGAAGCTGCGTCAGCTCAGCGACCGTGCCCGATGCTGTCATTCGCGGGATGAAGCGAAGTCGCTGCCAACGAGTCACCGTGGTACGACCGAGTCCAGCGAAACCCGCTCACCTGCTCTGCTTGCCGCCTGCCAGTAGGGGAAGACCCCACGCGGGAGTACGCAGACAGCATTCCACGAAGGCGGGGGCGGTTCACTCAGACTGAGCGCTTGTCCAAGCCCTTGACCAGGCCACTTATCATCTCGGCCATCGACTCCAGTTCTGCGCGCAGCTCGGCGTGCCTGCCTTCCTTCAGCAGGTCTCTCCGATGAGCCAGTTCCAGAAGAGGCACGCACTCCTGAACAGAGCCCCTGGCAATTGTGAAGAAGTTCCTGCGGTCTGCTTTGGTGAACCTGCCGTTGCCTTCAGCCAGGTTGGTGGCGATGTAAAGGGCCGCCCGGTTCAACTGATCCGCCAGGAAGGCGTAGCCGCGCGGGAATCCTTCCGTCAGGGCACTGGTTTGATCGGCAAAGTCCACGGCCTTCCGGTGAACGTCAAGGTTCTCGAACATGAAGGCCATGGCAACCCCCGAACGGCGTGAGCAGTGGATCAGATGAGCAGGTGACCGCAGGCGAGCGGACTTGGTGAGAGCAGAAGGCAGCACCAGGGCGGCGACGCCGTTCCCACCTGTTCTACTGCTCAACTGCTCGCCTGCTCTGCCCTGGCCGCTCGGCGGCCAGGGCTGGTACGCCTTGTATCGGAGCATTGGAACCACATCAAGCGCTGGCTCCACCAAGTCGACGCCCTCCGGCAGGCAGCCTGAGAGCGGCGGCAAGGGACTGGGAGCAAGTGGCCGCTCCAGCACGGGGCGTCTCAAACGGCCAGGGAAGGGACCCGTGGGGATCAGGGCGTCATTCGTCTTCCGCGGGTCGTCCGAGGGGTCCCACGTCGCTGAGCATCTTCATGAAGTTGCGTTTTCGCTTGTACTCGGCCTTGAGCTGGGCGACGAATTCGTCGAACTCCTCTGCCCATGCCAGGCCCTCCGCGAGCTTGCGGACCTTGCGGAGGAGTCGGGTCGCCTCGGAGTAGGCGTCGTTTTTCGTGAGCTCTACCAGCCGCTGGATCTCCGCCTGATAAATCGGGATCGCATCCTCCGGATGTTCATCTTCGCGCGCAGCCGCCAGCTCCAACCACTGCCGGTCGGAGCACCCGTGCGCGCCGGCTTCCTCCCAGGCGGCCTCGGCGTCGCCTTCCCACAGGAACACGTCCACGAGCTCGGAACGGGGCACATAGGATCCCCGAGGCCACCCGGAGTCCGAGGCGTCAGGCCCTGTGCGGGGCCGCGTTTCGCGCAGGTGGGATAGGGCACGCGCACGCCAGTCAGCCCAATCTCCCCTGCGCTCGGCGTGCCCTTTCAACTGCTCGTAGGAGGAAAGACAGGGGCTATCAGCAAACATCCCCCAGATCAGCGCCATCGCTTCGTCGTGTCGCCCGTGCCGATGGTACTCGTTGGCCGCGAACAACTGCAGGCGGCTGTCCCGCCTTTCCGGGAAGGCCGCCAGGCCGTCCTCGGCCCATCGGAGCGCCTCTTCATCCTCGCCGGCCTGGCTGTAACTCTGCGCTATGTCGAGGTAGCGGTAAGGGGAGGACAGGTCGCGTCTCTTGATGGCGATCAGGGCTTCAAGGTCACCTTCAGCGCAGGCCAGGGACTCCATGATTGAGGTCAGCCGGAAGCGATGCCCCCGGTAGGACTCCCTGTGCTGGCCCGGCCCGAGCGGCGGCGTTTCTTCCCACTCTGTCTCCGCCAGCTTGCGGTATGTTGCGAGACCCTCTTCGCCCAACACTTCAGCATACGTTTCCGCTGCGCCGCAGAAGGTGTCCCAATCGCTGGTCATCTCCCACTGGAACAGGCGGCGCGCCAGCTCCACCGGGGCCGGCTTCCCCGCCACACACGCCGCGTGGTGGAGCTCCTCCAGGTCCCTCAGCACGCCGCCCAACTGGCCGTCCGAGTCGTCAACGTAGCCCATGGCTCCCTCGACGCGCTTGATGGCGTACTCGGCCAGCTCGATTGCCTCTGGTGCGTGTCCCCCCTCCACCAGGCGGGCCAGGCTCTCCACGACATCGTCAATGCCCCCGGCGAAAGCGCCGACGGAGCCGTAGTCCACGTAATCCCAGGCGCTGGTGGCCTGCTCGATGGCCTGCCGGAAAGCTGCTGTGTCCACACCCACTGCGCGGTGCTGCGCGGCCTCCAGGGTGAGCCGGCGCAGCAGCGCGTCGTCCTGCATCGCCTGTCGGATGATGATCTCAACCAGGGCCTCCGTCCCCTGCTGCATCAGATAGCTGCGGACGTTGTCGAGACGCGGAACGCGACTGTCGCCCTGCGCTACCACCTGCCTCTCCTGGGGCGCGCTTGCGGCATCCAGCTCTTCGATGCCGCACTCGATACAGGCCAGGCAGACCGCGACGCAGTGCTTGCAGAAGACGCCCCGATCGCCCATGGGGCAGGTGCATTCGGCCTGGAGGCGATCCTCCTCGGCGGACACTGCCACGCGGTAGATCCGGGTCCCCTCTACCTTGGCGGCCACTGTCCCGCGGTCGTGTATCAGCCCGCCCACGCGACCATTCTCGAAGTAGCGGACGCCGCGCTCATAGGAGCGCGAGTCCGTCAGTTCGCGTACCTTCTCCCTGGTCAGTCCCAGGTTTTCACCCCTCAGCCTGTGCATGCAGCAGTGGCCGCCGTCACTCGTCCTCCTGCTTCGGTGTGTGCCGATGATACCATGTCCTGCCCTGGATCTGCGAGGTGCAGGCGTGGCGCGGCTACCGAGCAGGGAAGAGGTTGAGTCCGAGGAGGAGTGCATGACCCGCCGCCAGGCCGACTTCCGGCTGGCAGCGGAGTACGTCGCGCGCGCTTTCGCCCGGATGCCGCAGGCGGAGAAGGTGGTCCTGTTCGGCTCTGTGGCAAAGCCGCTGCGGAGGGAAGTGCCCCGATTCCGTGAGTTCCGACGGGCGGGCAGCGAGGTCCGCCACGAGTGCAAGGACGTGGACCTGGCAGTGTGGTTGAGCGACGTGGGCTGCCTGCGAGCGCTGCAACGCGCCCGGAGCGGCGCGCTGAACGAGCTTCTCAAGGATCACCATGTCGGCGTCGCCCACCACCACGTGGACGTGTTCATCATGGAACCCGGAACTGATCGCTACCTGGGACGTCTCTGCACCTTCGCCAGTTGCCCGAAGCAGGGCAAGCTGGAATGCCTGGCCCCCGGCTGCGGAGCGACACGCCTGCTCCAGCAGCACCCGGACTTCAGGTTGCGACCGGAGGCGCTGGCTGCCGGGGCCGTTGTCGTGCTTCCCGACCGCAGCGGGCGGACCTGAGCGTCCTCGCCCTCACTCCAGGCGGCCCCGCTCCCCGCTGTAAACCAGCTCCTTCGGCGTCACTGCGCTTGCTGACCAGCGACATGCTTCTTGCGCCCGGCAAAGCCGAGGAACCGGAATGCGTTGTGTCATGCCGGAGCAAGCCCCGCAGGGGAGCGTTTGACCGGGAGGGAGCCGCGGTGTAGAATGGAGACGAGTTCGTTATGTGGCGAAATGGCGCACCGAGATGCGACGCGTAGTCCAGCTGGCTAAGGCACTGGCCGAACGGAACCGCCTGCGGGCGCTCTACGCCCTCCGGGGGCGGGAGCTGTGCGTGTGCCAGATCGTCGCACTGCTGGAGCTGGCGCCCTCGACGGTCTCCAGGCACATGTCCATCCTCCACCGGGCTCGGCTGGTGGAGAGCCGTAAGCAGGGGCGGTGGGTCCACTACCGCCTGGCGGGCGAGGACGCCCCGCCGGAGGCGGCGGAGGCCCTCGACTGGGCGATGAAGCATCTGTCCGGCACTCGCCAGGCGCGCCAGGACGCCAAGCGGCTGGAGGAGATACTCAACACGGATCCGCAGGAGCTGTGCGCAGTGCGGGAGGAGGGGTGACATGGGGGACGCACGGGACAAAGAGGCGACTCGTCGCACGGTGCGGGAGGCGTACGGGAAGATCGCCGAGGAGAGCCGGTCCTGCTGCGGACCGAGTCCCTCGTGTTGTGGCGCCACGGCCCCGGACGCGCTGGCTCAGGCCCTCGGCTACGAGGAGGCCGAACTCGCCGGCCTGCCCGAAGGGGCGAACATGGGCCTGTCCTGCGGCAATCCAACGGCGCTGGCCTCTCTGAAGCCGGGGGAGGTCGTGCTGGACCTGGGCAGCGGGGGCGGGCTGGACGTGTTCGTCGCCGCGCGCAAGGTCGGGCCGACCGGCCGAGCCATAGGCGTGGACATGACGCCCGCCATGCTGCAGAAGGCCCGGGCCAACGCCGTCGTCTTCGGCGAGCAGACGGGCCTGGACAACGTCGAGTTCCGCCTGGGCGAGATCGAGCATCTGCCCGTGGCCGATGCGTCGGTGGACGTGGTCATCTCCAACTGCGTCATCAACCTGTCGCCGGACAAGCCGCAGGTCTGGCGCGAGGTGGCGCGCGTGCTGAGGCCGGGCGGACGGGTGGCCGTCTCGGACATCGCCCTGAAACAGCCGCTGCCGGAGGCGCTGGCCCGGTCGGTCGAGGCGCTGGTGGGCTGCGTGGCCGGGGCTGTCCTCGTCGAAGAGACGCGGTGC
>CAYFVS010000152.1:0-2731 GCA_964346565.1 uncultured candidatus Brocadiaceae bacterium
GAGCAGTGACATCCCGGCATACTTCATGGTCTTCCCCCTTCGTGAACAGAGCCACCCGTGCATTATAGCGTTCCGCAGCCAGTGGGGCACGCCATAAGAGGGGGGATGGCCCCCGACCAGGCTACAGATTCTCGCTGACTCGCTTCAGGGCGGCGACGATCTTGCCGGCCAGGTCCTTGGCGAGCTGAGCGCTGTCCTCGGCGAACGACATCTCGCGCAGCAGTTCGGTGCACACGCCGGCGACCACCAGGTTCAGCCCCCGGTCCTGGCTTTCGCGGTAGTCGGTGCGCACGCCGATGATGGGGATGCCGCGCTCGTACGCTATGCCCATTTCCAGAGCCGTCCCGCTGTCGGCGTCCGGCCCGTCCAGCACGGCCACTACGAGGTCGGCTTGTTCCAGCGCGGCAATGCAGGCGTCGAAGATATGAGGGAAGTCGCGGGGAACGTTGTAGGAGCTGCCGAACTTGATGTCCTGGGGCAGGAAGACTTCGGCCCCGCTGATCCGGTCCCGCAGTGCCGCTGCCAACTCCCGGTTCCAGCGCCGCTCTGCCTGCGTGAACAGCGGGCCCGACAGGTAGATTCTCACCTCAGCCCTCCTCCCGTTGCCATTGCCGGGTCTTCGCGGCTATGAGCTGCTGCGGGATGCTGATCTGTGCCACCGTCACCGGGCCGGTGAATCGCTCCGCGCCGGGCTGCGTCATGCCTGCCTTCAGCGCGGCAAAGGTCACCGTCCTGTCGGCCCGGACGGCCGCGCCGAGCGGCTCGCCCGTGTCGCAGTCGAGCCCGGAGGGCACGTCCACCGCCAGTACGGGGGCGTCCGTCTCGTTGATGCTGCGGATGGCGCTGGCGAACGGCTCGCGCACCTCGCCGCTGATGCCAGTGCCCAGCAGCGCGTCAACCAGCAGGTCCGGCGCCGCGCGCTGGCGCATCGCCTCGCGCACCTGCTGCGCCGTGGGGACCTGTTCGACCGGGATGTCCATCGCCAGCGCGATGCGCAGGTTCGTGGCCGCGTCCCCGCCTCCCTCAAGGACCTCGTCCACGGCCGCCAGCAGGAGCACTGCCACGTCTGCGCCCCGGTTGCTCAGATGCCGCGCGACGACGAACCCGTCCCCGCCGTTGTTGCCCCTGCCGGCCAGGATGAGCACGCACTTGCCCTCGGCGCCGCCCAGCATCCGGCTCGCGGCCGCGGCGCAGGCCGTGCCGGCGTTCTCCATCAGGATCAGGCCCGGTATGCCATAGTCCTCGATGGCAATCCTGTCCAGCTCGCGCATCTGCTCGCGGGTGAGTGCCTTCTGGCCTGCCATCGTGCGCTCTGCGGACGGAAGGAAGGGGCTCAGTCGCCCGCCTGCCCATCGCCGGTAACCGTTGCCACGAAGCGGGTCGCTTCGCTGATGATGTCCTCGACGTCGATCCAGGCTGCATGCAGCGCCCTCAGCGTCTGCCGCGACCGACCGTTGGCCGCACGCACTGCGCCCGCGCGGACAATGGTCTCTCTTACGACTTGGTACGCCTCGAGGGCACCGTCGAGACGCCCCTTTATCTCGGCCAGTTCGCCGACGGCAGCGTCCAGGGACTGCTTCTGCTGCTCAAACTCGGCGACGGAGATAAGCGCCTGGTTGTGCCGCCGGCCCAGTTCGCCCAGCCCGGCGCACACCGGCCGCACTGTGGCATTCCAGCGCAGTCGAGCGTTGAACAGGAAGCCCTGCGGCTCGCTTGTGCGCGCGCGGGCGTAGCCCAGGGGGGGATCCACGGCATAGAACAGGTCGCGACAGCCCTGCTGGAGTCGGCCGCCCTCGACCGGCCGACGCCACACGTAGCGATTGCTGTGCGGCGCCGCGCGTAGCCGCACCTGATTGCCATGGCAACCCGGGAGCGCCGGCAGAACGGCGAGAGCGCACGCGACTACCAGAAGGACCGGCCTGGCGCCGTTGCGGGCAGCTGCGCCGCCTTGGGTGAGGTTGCGCCCCATACGACCGCGGCCATTCACATGACGACTTCCTCGGTCAGGTCCGCCGCACTGAGGTCCATGTTGCGCACGGCGCGACCATAGCCATGGGTGCGCAGCATGTCCAGCATGTCGGTCCGGAAGAAGGACTTCCTGACGGCCTCAACCGGCTCCAGCTCGTCCTGCTCGACCTGGCGCAACAGGTAGTTGTTGACCCGGTCATTCATGTCCTGCCGGTCAACCGACTTGCCGTATGCCTCCTCCAGGTCCACTATGCCGTCCTGGATCAGAGCCATCAGCGACTCATTCATGCTCATCATCCCGTACTTCTTGCCCGTCTGGATGATGGAGGGTAGCTGATAGGTCTTGTTCTCGCGGATCAGGTTGGCCACGGCACTGTGGACGGCCAGGATCTCGAAGGCCGCCACCCGGCCCTTCACTTTGCGCCGACACAGCTGCTGGCTGATGACCGCCTTCAGCGTGTTGGCAAGCATGATGCGGATACGCGGCTGGCGGTCCGGCGGGAACTGGCCGATGATCCGGTCCACGGTGCTGGAGGCGGTCGTCGTGTGCACCGTGGACAGCACCAGGTGCCCGGTCTCCGCCGCGCTGATGGCCAGGGCCGCCGTCTCCAGGTCGCGCATCTCGCCCACCAGGATGATGTCCGGATCCTCACGGAACGACTCACGGAGCGCCCGCTTGAAGCTTTCCGTGTGCGTTCCCACCTCCCGGTGGGTGAAGATGCAGTTCACGTTCTCATGCACGAACTCCACCGGGTCCTCGATG
>CAYFVS010000153.1:0-4414 GCA_964346565.1 uncultured candidatus Brocadiaceae bacterium
GCCGGTCGTTGTCCACGAACCGCTCGCCCAGGTGTTCCATGAACCCGCCGATCATCTGGCGCACGCGCAGCAGGCCGTAGAGCATGGTGACCTGGCGCGCCTCCAGCACGTCCTGCCCCAGGGCGAACAGGGCCTCCATTCCGGCGTCGCCGCCCTCCATGACGTCCTTCCCCTGGGCAGCTGCGGCGGCCAAGGCCCGGCGCACCTCCTCATCCCGGCCCGGGCCGCCGTAGCCCTCTTCGCACTTGTTCAAGGTGCACAGCAGCAGTGAGGCGGGCGGGAGCAGTTGCTGCACGTTGATGGGGCTGCTTCCCGGGCTGACGTAGCCGGCGCCGCCGTGCAGCGCCGTGACCGCCTGCCCGCGGTAGCGGTCGGGGTGCTCGAGGGCCGGGCGCGCCTCCTGCATCAGCCGACATGCCCGCTCGGCAACGTCATCCGGGGTCAGGCACTCCAGCCGTCCGCTGCCTGTCAGGGCTGCCAGCGTGAGGGCCACGCCGACTTCCGGGGCGGACAGCAGAAGCCCCGGCGGACATCCGGCCAGCCGCCGGTCGAACTCGACCACGACGCGCGTGCCCTCCAGGGGCGCGACCTCGGGCACCCGTCCTTCGGCGATTGCCTCCTGCCACAGCAGGCCGTGTTCCTCCGCGGCGGCTTCTGCACAGGCGTCGCCTTCGTCGAACAGCCCGCCGGCGAACCCGACGGAGAACTCGGGCTCCCCCTCGCGCAGCTCCACGCGCAGCCGCAGGTCAGTGCCCAGCAGGACGCTTCCTCCTTCAATCAGGTACTGCTGTTCGCCCAGCAGGCACAGCACGTGGGACAGGCTGAAGCGGCGCCATTCGGCGGAATCCATGGCGACGGCGAGTGTCATGGGCGGCTCCACGACAGAGGGAGGCGAACCGCGGGAAAGCATGGTAAGGAGGCGACCATACTCGAACAGGGCGCCCGGCTACACCTGCTTCCACTTGCCCTCAGGATCGCCCTCAGGGCCGGGGCCCTCGTAACGTTCGCCGGTGATGCGGTTGGTGCCACACTTGGGACAGACGATGGCGCCCGCTCTCATCAAGGCGCCACATTCCAGGTTCACGCAGATGTGTTCCCCCGGCCGCAGGGTGATGCGCCCTGCGTGGGCGGCGCTCTCCAGACGGGTTATCTCCTTCGAGGGGCGCTCGGTCCGCCTCCTCACGCGGCGCAGCTGCCTTTCCAGCGCCTTGCGGGGAACGCGCACCGCCCCGGGAGAGTCGTACTTGACCACCGCCTGTGGCATGACCAGCTTCTGCTTGCACACCGGGCAGCGCACCCGTTTGCCCTTGCGGCCCGGTTCGGTCACCACGAAGTGGCCGCACTTGCACTGCACGGTCAGATTCGGCGCCCGGCCTTCGTCCACCAGCACGAACTGCAGTCCCGGGCGCAGATACCGCTCGCAGTTCGGGCAACGGATGGTGCGACCCAGCGCATCCGCGTCGATCACCAGTTTGCCCCCGCAGAGGCATCTGAGCGACACCGCATTCTCTGGTGTTGTCGTTCTGCCCATGGGTCTTTCCCCCAGTGCTGATTCTACGGCTCGGAGCCCTGTGATTGCAAGCAGGATTCCGGCTGGCGCCGGTCGGTCACGCCTCCTCCGGGTGGCGCAGCTTGCGGTAGATGGTGCCGGTCAGTGCCTCCGCCCCGAACGCCACAGGCAGCATGGCGGCGGCGGTGACGTGGTTGTAGCCGCCGGCCATCGTCAGCAGCGCCGCGCAGGCCAGCACTGAGACATTGCGCATGATGCCGCCGGCGAACATCAGCCCCGTCCGCCGGCGCACCATGGCCAGCCCGTGGTTGTAGTTGCGCCAACAGATGATCAGCGGCACCAGACAGAGGGGCAGCACGGCCTGGGTAGCCATCGTCAGGGTCTGTGTCCGGGCGTTCTGCAGGTGGCGCAGGAACAGCCGCGCCGCCGGCGTTGCGACCGCAAGGACCATCAACACAGTGAGCAACCCCGCCACCCGCAGCATGAAGCGGCTCACCCCCCGGGGGTCTTGCCGGCCGAACGTGGCGAACAGGTTCCGGAACTGGTTCACCGCGCCCTGAAAGACCATGGCGAAGGTGCTGGCCAGGGCCACCGCTGCCACCATCGCCTCCACCGGGCCATCGGGAGAGCCGGGCAAAGCGGTCAGAAACGCGTAGATGATAGGCCGGGTGAAGGCGAACAGCACCGCCGTGCCGGCCATGGGCAGGAAGAACGCCGCCATCTCCGCCAGCGGGATGGGGCGGTCCTCCTGCGG
Organism: uncultured candidatus Brocadiaceae bacterium; assembly: GCA_964346565.1. GTDB lineage: Bacteria > Planctomycetota > Brocadiia > SM23-32 > SM23-32 > JAWOCH01. Next base: position 2,265 of record CAYFVS010000153.1, read on the forward strand.
CCGAGCGTGTTCGTGCAGCAGCGCGGTGCCCAGGGCTGAGAGCGCCGCCAGCAGGCCCTCCGGCAGGATCAGAGACAGGCTGATGGTCGTCACCGGTGACCATCCGAGACGCCTGCCCACCAGCAGCGTGCCCACCACCAGGCACAGGTGCAGCACGCGCAGCACGGTGACCAGGCCGGTGCGCCGTGCCTGGACAAGCAGTCCGGTGAAGTAGCGGCCGATCCCGAAGAACGCGACCAGCGAGGTGAGCCAGCGAAGGTAGGAGACCATATGGTGGATCTGGCGGGGCGTCACGTTGTATATCACCGGCAGCACCAGCCGGCCCAGCGGCGTCCAGCCCAGCAGCGCCACCGGCAGCGTCAGGAAGCCACAGGCGGCAAGCAGGTGCCGGAAGCTGCAACGCATCGAGCGCGGCCCGCGCACCATGACGTTGGACATCTGAGGCACGAAGACAAGCGCCGCCCGGAACGGCGCCACCAGGGCGATGGCCAGGGCGTAGGCGGCCAGTTTGGCGCTGCCCTCGGGGTAAGCCATCAGCGCGTAGTTCTGCGCCAGGCGGCCCGACAGCGCCACCACGCCCATTAGCGCCAGCGGCCAGTAGAAGCGCCAATAGCTGCGTTCGGAGGAGTCCATGCTCCCCTCCGCCTGGGTTGACCGGTTGGCCGCGCCCGTCGCGGGCGGCCACTATACCAGCGATACCCCGCCCGCCGCGACCGACCGTGGGGCGGCCGGTTGATGGGTGAGCCGCAGCGGTGTAGCATAGGCATCGGTGTGTCCCTCTCGCGGCAGCACCTGCACAGCCCCGGCACAGAGCAGACGAAGGAGAGGAGCAATGCGGGTTCTGTTCATCGGTGGCACCGGCCTGATCAGCTCCGCCTGCTCGGCACTGGCGGTGGAGCGGGGGTTGGACCTCGTCCTGCTGAACCGCGGCAGGACGCAGAAACGGCAGCCCCCGCCCGGCGCCGAGGTGATCCGCGCCGACGCCCGCGACGCGCAGGCGACGGCGGATGCCCTCGCCGGTCGCGACTTCGACGTCGTCGTCAACTGGATCGGGTTCGTCCCTGAGCACGTGGAGCAGGACATCGAGCTGTTCGGCGGCCGGGTGGGGCAGTACATGTTCATCAGCTCCGCCAGCGCCTACCAGAAGCCGCCGCTCGATTACCTGGTCCGCGAGGACACCCCGCTGGCCAACCCGCACTGGCAGTACTCGCGCGACAAGATCGCCTGCGAGCAGCGCCTGATGAGCGAGTACCGCGACAAGGGTTTCCCCGTAACCGTCGTGCGGCCGTCTCTCACCTACGGGCCGAGCCAGATACCGGTGGCCGTGGGTAGCTGGAACAAGCCCTGGACCATCGTGGACCGGATGCGGCGAGGCAGGAAGGTCATCGTCCCGGGGGACGGCACCAGCCTGTGGACGGTGACCTGGAACGGCGACTTCGCGAAGGGGCTGGTTGGTCTGCTCGGCCACCAGCAGGCCGTCGGGCAGGCATTCCACATCACCTCCGACGAGGTGCTGTCCTGGAACCAGATCTACCGCGAGGTGGGCCGCGCGGCGGGCGTGGAACCGGAGCTGGTGCACGTCCCGTCCGAGTTCCTCATGGCGTTCGACCCGGGTCAGGAGGGCAACCTGCTGGGGGACAAAGCGCATAGCTGCGTGTTCGACAACAGCAAGATCAAGCGCTACGTGCCCGGCTTTGTCGCCGCGACGACACTCGCCCGCGGCATACGCCGCACGCTTGCATGGTTCGGGGCCGACGAGTCGCGCCGGCAGGTGGACCAAGAGGCGAACCGGACCTGGGACACGGTCATAGCCGCCTACGAGTTCGGCCTGGCGCAGGCACGAGACTGAACCTGGGGGGCAGAATGAGCTTAACATACCGGATGGGCATCCTGGGCTGCGGGGACTACCTCCGCTGGCGCTGGCGCAGCATCAGCCGCAGCGAACGCGTGGAGGTGGTCGCGCTTTACGACCTGGACCACTCCCGCGCCGAAGATTACGCGGGGCGGCTGGGTGGCCGCGCGGTCGGCAGCGACGCCGATGTGCTGGAGAACCCGGACGTGGACCTGGTCTGCCTGTTCGTGCCGCCCTGGGCGCGGCGGGACCTGCTGCTGCGCGCCGCCGGGGCGGGCAAGCACATCCTGGCCACCAA
>CAYFVS010000154.1:0-7425 GCA_964346565.1 uncultured candidatus Brocadiaceae bacterium
CCAAAGGGAGTTCGGCCACAAGTTCAATCTGCAGTTCCCGCTGAGTTTGCCAGTGCGTCTGGGCGGTGTCACGGAGGTAAGAGACATCGCTGGGATTGACTGGCTCAGAAACAACGTACAGGAATCCAGGCTGTTGCCCGTTGTGCTTGATCGTCCGGCAATCGCCCTCCAGGGAAATGAGAGACGGTTTGTGGGAGAAGGCCTTGGCGAGCTCCTCGAACTGTGTCACCCAGCTTCCCTTGAGAAGCACACTGAGTCTCTTGGGCGATCCATGGTACCAAGGAGCACTGTAGTCATAGTGCGCCATTTCGTTGTTCCCTTTCCCTGGCCATCACGCCGCGCCCCGCCTCATGGGCATCGGCCATCCGCGAGCGTAGCACCGCCAGTGCCCTGCTCGGGCAGATCCTTGTATTGCCAAACTCGCCACGTCTCGGTTTCCACATGGGTAACCTTGCCCGCCTCGAACCTGATGGTAATGGCGCCGTAGAATCTGTCAAGCACCAGAGACGCCAGGAACCTGAGCAGCCCTTCGACAGGCTCGGGGCCGTGACCAATGTCTAACGGCTTCTCACCCCTCGACATTGGTTATCTCCTCTGCGGCAGTGATGCGCTCGGCCTTCTGGCCCGTGAACTGCTCACATCGCTGCAGGATGATGTCGCAGTAGACGGCGTCCATCTCCATCGGTAATGCCCGCCGGCCCGTCTGCCTGCTCCGAGCAGAGCCTAGGGGCTCGCAGGCAATGTCCGGCCTTCGCAGCCGTAGCGGCTGCTACGGCGGACTAGGCAGCGTCGAGCCACTTCCGGCGAACAGGTCCAGCACGTCCCCGCCGGGGCGCCTCGAGTACCGGATCGCGCGCACGGCCAGTTCCACCGGCTTCCCCCCTTAAGTTGTTGTGGGGTAAGCAGTTGGCGGGAGGGTGCAGAAGCAGTTACCTCCGCAGGCCCCATGCACTGGAGGGTGCGCCCTCAGCATCGCAGCCTTGTGTCCCTTGACAGTGGCATCTATACGACTACACTGTATCTTATCTCGCCTGAACCACAGTTTGTCGAGCGGATCCGGAGGCATCCCCGCCAGTGTCTGTCGCGCTTGGCGGGCACGTGGGTGGGTCAAGGGCCCTGACGAAACAAATCCTCCTGGAGGCCATACGTGGGCATCTGAGCGGACGCATCCCCCGCCACCGCGCCTCAGCTACCACCGAAGCACCCGGGCACCGCCTACAGCCTTCTCCCGCTCCGCCTGAAGATGATCGCCCTCAGCACCCTGATGAGCCATTCCATCTCGGCTTCGGAGACGTTCTCGGCGAAATGCGTGGTTTTCGTCCCGTGCGAAACGGTTGGCACAGGAACGCCCAGCGAGAATCCAGTGACGCGAGAGGAATGCCGCATGTACTTCGCCATGGTAAGCGGGTTGGTCGGCATGAGCGACCTCACCTCCACCGACTCGATCCGGGAGTAAGGGATGACCTGCTCTCGTCTGGGGGAAACGACGCTGTTCTTCACTATGGAGAGCGATTCGCGGCTGACCTCGATCCGCTGCACTTCTGTAAGGCTATTCAGTATCCCCCACCAGAGGGCAAGCCCGACGAGCCAGAACGGGATTGAGCCGAGGGCGAAGAAGCCGCCCGCGGACGCCGCGACCCACGTCCAGAAGGCCATGAAGCCCACCCAGAACGCAGCGAAGATCATGGGGAATACGTCGCTCCCCCTCAGGCGACGCCTCGGGATATGGAATGAGGCGTTGCCGGCCTGGTCTGCTTCGAACTCGATCTTGCTTCCGGCGGGCGGCTCCAGGCTCTGCGAGAGATCAGCGTCACCTACTAGCCGGCTGGCTTTGAACACCTCATTGCAGGCACTGCATCGCGCCAGGTCAGCCTGTACGTTGACCTCCTCAGCCGCGATGCGAGCGCCACAGTTTGGGCATATGAGCTGCACGTGCAGTCGCTCTGACCTCTCAGGCTGACCGAGACCTACCGCGCCGGGAGGTTCCTGTCAAGAAACGGAAGCGTTCCTGGTACCTCAGGGGAAGGCTTGCCTTTCCGTGTAAGGTCCGCCACGCCTCAGCGTTGCATCGGACGGAGCAAGGGCCTCTCGCGCAGATGACGTGACCGGATGTTGGCGCGCAAGCGCGCGGGAAGTTGCGCCCGGCTGCCATGCAAGGGCAGTGGCACCGATGAGTATACCATCGCCCTGGCTCACCTTGCCGTCAGTTGCTGCCCGCTCCGGTGCCCAGTAACTGGGCGATGTGCCGATTGTCCCGGGAGACGGCCAGTTCCCGGGCCGTCTTGCCATCCGGGCACAGGGCTGATAGATCGGCCCCGTGGGCCAGCAGGTCCGCCACTACGTCCGCGTCGCCAGCCAGCACGGCCAGGTGCAGCATCGGCACGCCGGCATCCGTCCTGGCGTTGGCATCGGCTCCATGCTCCAGCAGCAGCGACGCTACGTTCGCATAGCCGTGACCGACAGCCATACGGAGAGCCCCGCTGGCCTGGCCTTCCTCGCCACCGGGCCTCGCGCCATGCTCCAGGAGCAACCGGACGACCTCAAGTTGCCCTTCCTGCGCCGCCCAGCTTAGCGCGCTGTCCACGCCACGTGCGCCGGATTCGAGGAGCAACCGCATAGTGCCTATGTCCCCCTGTGAAGCCGCTGCGTCCAGCGGCCTGTAGCCCCATCGGGTTTGCCGGTTCACGTCTGCGCCCGCCTCTATCAACAGCTTCACCATCAGTCGGTCACCGGAGTGCACGGCCGTGGGAAGGTACGCCCGTTCGTTCTGCCCAGCACTCCCCGGCTGAGCACCGCTGGAGAGCAGGAACTCGGCCATCTCAATGTTGCCGCAGCAGACAGACCACCAGAGCGGGGTGGTGCCTTCATCGTCCACGGCATTCGGACCAGCGCCCGAGGAGACCAGAGGCTCAACCGCCGCCAAGCAGCCTGATGCGGCGGCCCAATGCAGCGGGGTACTTCCGTCCCTGGCCCTTATACCTACGCTCGCGCCATGTTCGATCAGAAGCTGCACGAGTGCGGCCATTCCCTGGCCCGCGGCCAGATGAAGGGCACTTAGCCCGCCATCTCCGTGCGCATTGACATCGGCTCCATACTCAAGGAGCACTTCCGCTACCTCCTCCCGCCCACACCAGGCCGCCACATGCAGGGGCGGCCAGCCGAACGCATCAGCCTGGTCGGCGATGTCCGGAGATGAACTCAAGAGCTGGCGCAGCTTGGCGGCCTCTCCCTCCAGTGCCACGCGGGTGGATTCGTTCCGGAGAGAACACTGCAGCAGCGCTCTAACGACCTCCTGCTTCCCCTCGAGGCAGGCAAAGCAGAACGGCAGCCTCAATGCCAGGAGTATGGGCGTCTCGCCCGAGGCTGACTCAGCACTGGGGTCGGCCCCGGCGTCGAGCAGCATCTTGACAACACAGTGACAGGTACTTGTGCAAGCCAGGTGAAGCGGCGTGCGCCCCTGCGCATCGCGCATCTTGAGGGCGGGCTCGGCGCTCAGCAGGACTTCAGCTACTTCGCAGCAGCATCCACGCGCCGCCCAGTGCAAGGGCGTCCCTTTGAGGAACGATGTATCCCGCGCATTCACATCGGCGTCTGCGTCGAGCAGAACCCGGGCGACCTCCGGCCGATTCTCCCGTGCGGCAATGTGAAGCGCCGTGAATCCAGACGCCCCCATTGAGTTCACATCGTCGACTCCAGACCGGAGTATGGCCTTGAGCCGTTCCACATCATCGGCCCGCGCTGCATCCCAGAGAGTTCCCCCGGAGGCCGAGCTGCCGAGCAGCAGGTAGGCGCACGCGACTAACGCAATAAGACGCGTCATCTTGGTTGTCCTCCCCAAACTGCGGCCGGCAGATCCCCGCCGAGACATCGCGCTACGGCCCGGAGAGACGTGACTGGGAAGAACGGGTACCTTGCCTGACCCGCCTCGCTATCTGCTGTTCGATGCCTCGCGCAACAACCGGACGATTCGTTCATTGCCTCCCGCCATCGCGAGGTCCAAAGGCGTCTTGCCCTCGGCGTTCCTCGCAGAAGTGTCAGCTCCGTGTGCGAGCAGTTCTGTCGCCATGTCTTCCTGTCCATATTCAGCTGCTGTGTGGAGGGGCGTGCAGCCGAGCTCATCTTTGGCGTTTACGTCTGCGCCGGCCGCAACTAGCTTCGGCACCATCTCCACTGTGTCCGTGAGAACCACCCAGTGTAGCGGCGTAGCCCCGAGGTCCGCCGTGCGCGCTTCGATGTCCGCGCCGCCCTCCAGCAGGGCATCTATCACGCCACTGTGGCGAGCCTCAGCCGCAAGGTGAAGCGGCCTCCTTCCGAAGTGGTACTCCGCCGCGTCCGGGTCTGCCCCTGCACGCAGCAATGCCTGTACGACCAGTTCGTGCCCCCGGTAGCTGGCCAGATGCAGGGGCATCTCACAGCCCGTGATGGCATAGAGAAGCTCGCCGGCTGGGCCAGTCTCCGGCGTGTACTGCCGCACTTCGAGGTAATGGCCCCAACGTTCGGGTTCATCCACAGATACCTCCTGGCCGATCCGCGCGGACGGATCGGCACCTTTCTCCAGCAGCAACCGCACCACAGCCCGATGGCCACGTAGCGCCGCGCAGTGCAGTGGCGTCCACTGGTAATGGTCTCTCGCATTCGGTTCCGCCCCCGCGGCCAGCAGAACCTTAGCCGTTTCGATGTGTCCATTGCTGGCCGCCCAGTGCAGAGGCGTCCAGCCGTAGTCGTCGGCGAAGTTCGGATCGCGGCCGTTGTCCAGCACCGCACGCAGTTCCTCAACGTCGCCCGAGCGCGCAGCTTCAGGCAGACGGCTGTCGCAGGAACTCAGTAGCGCCAACGCACAGAGAGCCACAACAAACCGCCCCAGAGTTCGGGCCGAACTCACGCCAGCGGGCCGGACGCGAACATGTGTCAACAGCGGCGGTTCCTCGGCTTGTATCATAGCGTCGTTCCTGCTCCTCACTGACTGGTATACAACACGGGCCGCCGCAATTACACCGTATTTCGTCGTAGATGCGGGCCAGAATGGGGCTGCGACAGCCGACGCTCGTCACCGGGGGCCGCCACGCCTGGCGCAGCGCGATTCGCTCTGAGTGTCGGGCCCGCCGGACCGGCAGGCATGGCCTGGATCGGGTACAATGTAACGTAAAAGACAGGCGTACCTCTCACGGGGGTTACGTAAGAATGCTGAAAGCAATACTTCACGCACTTCTGGCGCTCATCCTGGCACTGGTTGCGGGCGGCCGTCCCGTGCCTGGCGGGAGCCGGGCTGGCAGGCCGAAGGCAACGAACGACGGCAGGGGCAACGTGGCCGTTGCCACGTTCGCAGCGGGCTGTTTCTGGGGAGTGGAGGAGACCTTCCGCAACGTGGAAGGCGTCACGGACACAACCGTCGGCTACACCGGCGGACACCTGGAGAACCCGAGCTACCACGACGTATGCCGGGGAGATACCGGGCACGCCGAGTCCGTACGGGTGGAGTACGACCCGGAAGTCGTGTCCTACGAGGAGTTGCTGGACGTCTTCTGGGCCGCTCACAACCCCACCACGTCGAACCAGCAGGGGCCCGACATCGGCACGCAGTACCGTTCGGCTATCTTCTACCACACGCCGGAGCAGAAGGAAGCCGCCGAGCGGTCCAGGCGCGAACTCGGTGAGAGCGGCAGGTACGCGCGCCCCGTCGTCACGCGGATTGAGCCGGCGCAGACGTTCTGGCCGGCCGAGGACTACCACCAGCAGTACTACGCGAAGCGGCGCGGCGCCTGCGCGCTGTGACGCCGATGCACGCCGCATCGGCCCGTGCAGCCGCGCCGCTCGGGGGCTATAATGGCAGGTTTCCCAAGCGGAGCGCTGCCATGGAGCAGTCCCAGAACGTCTTCGACGTGGCGCCGGGCGCATTCCAAAGCGAAGTGCTGGAGGCCAGCGCAGAGCGCCCCGTGGTGGTGGACTTCTGGGCGGAGTGGTGCGCGCCCTGCCGGGTGCTCGGTCCCGTGCTGGAGGAGGTGGTCGAGTCCTACGGTGGCCGGGCCGCCCTGGCGCGGGTCAACGTGGACGAGCACCGGCAGGCGGCCGCCCGTTACGGCGTGCAGGGCATACCAGCGGTGAAGGTGTTCCGCGACGGAGCAGTGGTCGGGGAGTTCGTGGGTGCCCTGCCCCGCTCGGAGGTGGAGCGGGCGCTTGCCCGCGTCCTGCCTGGCCGCGCGGACGAGCTGGCCCGGGAGGGCCGGCAACTGCTTGCTTCCGGCGATGCGGAAGCAGCGCGGGACCGCTTCGCAGAGGCGCTGGAGGAGGAGGCGAACCAGCCCGCGGCACTCCTCGGGCTGGCGCGGACGGCCCTGGCCGCCGGGCAGACCGAGCGCGCGAGGGACCTGCTGGGGCGCGTGAGCCAGGACGCCGCCGAATACGCAGTGGCCCGGCGCCTCCTGGCGGGAATGGAGTTCGTGGAAGCCTGCCGGCAGCACGGGGGCCTGGCCGCGTGTCGGCAGCGGGTGGAGAGCGCGCCGGAGGACCTGGACGCCCGCTATGCGCTGGGCTGCTGCCTGGCCGCGGAGGAGGACTACGAGGAGGCGTTGAAGGCATTCCTCGGCGTGCTGTCCAGGGACCGGGATTACAGCGATCAGGCGGCCCGGCAGGCGGTGCTGGACGTGTTCGATCTCGTCGGCCCCCGCAGTGAGCTGGCGAGGCGGTACCGACGCAAGCTGGCGGCAGTGCTCTACTGAGCATCTGCCCTGCCTCGATGAACAGGCGGTCGAAGGCTACCTCCCCCGCGTTGTCGGTCAGGTACAGGCCGTGGTCCGCTGTGTCCCTCGCCTGTCGGAGGGCCGCCGGCCCGTCGCCGGCAATGCGTTCACGCATCGCCTTCATCAGCTCAGCGCGGACAGCCTCAGGATCCACCTCGTGGCCGGCCTTCGCCCCCAGGTCCATGACGTTGGCTGCCACCGCCAGCCGGAGCGCCGTCGCGAAGAGGTCGGCCGAAGACCGAACCTGGGGTCGAAGATCGTCCACCAGCTCGAGCGCCAGGGCGTTGGACTGCTCCTTGGCCGCGCGATAGGGATCCGCACAGCCTGTTCCCTCGCGGATGAGGCGGTGGACACGGGCGCCCATCACGGGCGGCGGCTGGGCGAAAGAGAAGCGGGCGAGGTCGGCCAGAGCACGGCGCACCAGCCGTTCCTGCTCGCGAGGGTCGGCGACGGTCGCTCTTACGGCCTGCAGAGCCTGGCGGACGAGGCACGGGATGCAATCCAGGTAGGTTCGCATGGCGGCGTCTTTGCAGGTGGCAACGGAACGGATTCAGTGCGCCCGGGTCAGCGCAGCGCAACGCAGGGCAGGTCGCCCTGCCGCCGCAGATGGGCGATAACATAGAGCATGAGTGCGAGCAACGCCAGCACGCCGAGCAGCGGCACCGAGAACTGCTTCAGCCGGTCGCTG
>CAYFVS010000155.1:0-1634 GCA_964346565.1 uncultured candidatus Brocadiaceae bacterium
TGCACGGCCAATTGGCCTACGGAAGGACATCACGGCACGCTGTGGGCCTGGAAGTGGACCCACTGCTGGGACGACATGCACTACATGGCGCAGGTCCTGCTCGCCAGGATCACCGGCAATCAGGGCTACATTGACTCAATCGACCGTAGTTTCGCCTATTGGATCCCTGCGTATGCAGATGCGTACGGCAGTCAGATCCCGGGATATGACGGCAGCAGTATCGCCTACTCCCCCGGAGGGCAGGCGTGGCTGGACAAATGGGGATCACTGCGATACGGTGTCCACGAGGGGTTCATGGCGTACGTCTGGGCCGACTCCATAGCTGATGCGACCAAGCAAGGCATTCTCGCCGCTTTCGCAGAGAGCCAGATGGACTACTGCCTGGGCAGCAACCCCCGCAGCAGCACCTACTTGATGGGCTTCGGCGTCAACTCGCCGATAAACCCCCACCACAGAACCGCGCACGGCCCCTGGTACAACGACATTGACGACCCCCCCGATAACGCACACATGCTCTACGGAGCGCTGGTCGGTGGGCCGGATGCCACCGACGACCAGTACGTCGACAGCAGATACGACTACGTAGAGAACGAAGTGTGCATCACCTACAACATGGGAGTGCCAGGCCTGCTGGCGAAGATGCACTCGCTCTACGGCGGGGACCCCATCTCCGACTTCCCGAGCGAAAGCGACTTCAAACCGCCCGCCGAGCGCAGGGCTGAGTACTTCGTTCGGGCAGCGGTCATCTCTGAATCCGCCACTCGCACGACTCTGGCTACCAAGACCGCTAACCGCTCGTGCTGGCCGGCTACCGTGAAGGACAACCTGTCGTACCGCTACTTCTTCGATCTGACCGAGACTTACGACGCCGGCTACACGGTGGATGACATCACCGTGAGCATCAGCGGCAGATATGACGGGACAATCTCAGGTCCGTTCCTCTATAGTGGGCGTGTCTACTACGTCATCGTTGACTTCACGGGGCTGAAGATATTCCCGGGCGGGCGCAGTGAGTGCGAGAGGAGGTCGGAGATCTCCCTGGAGGGGCCGACGGATGCCGCCTGGGATCCGACGAACGACTGGTCACGCCAGGGGTTGCCCGGCTCATTCAACTACAACCCCACAGACCTCTCGGGGCTGACCGAGTACATCCCCATCTACGAGGGCGGCGCGCTGCTCTGGGGAGAGGAACCCGGACCGCCTGACACCACGCCTCCCGCTGCGCCGACCAACCTGACGGCCGCTGCCGTCGGCTCCAGCCAGATAGACCTGGACTGGGACGACAACACCGAGAGCGACCTGGCAGGCTACAACGTCTATCGCGACACCGTCCAGATCGCTACGGGCGTCACGGTGAGCAACTACAGCGACACGGGGCTCAGCCCCTCGACGCAGTACTGCTACACGGTGACGGCGGTGGACACATCGGCCAACGAGTCCGCCGAGTCCAACCAGGCATGTGCCACCACGCAGGAAGGTGCGAGCACGATGCACGTGGACTCCATCACCGTGGCCGTGGTGCCGGACCATGGCCCGTTCGACCGGGCCGAAGCCACGGTCGTCGTCAAGGACGACCAGGGCGGGCTGGTGGCAGACGCCACGGTGACGGGCACGTTCAGCGGGGACATCTCCGA
>CAYFVS010000156.1:0-3486 GCA_964346565.1 uncultured candidatus Brocadiaceae bacterium
GGATCGAGCTGAGGGGAACGCCTTTGACGTCGAGGGACAGAACAGTGGTCTGCGCCAGATCGGGGCAAGGCGTGATGCCCTCCTCAGCGAGGAGCGTACACCAGTCGAGACCGATGGAGTTGAGGGGGATGGAGCTCAGCGGGATCGAGCCCAGGGTGAGGGAGGCGAGGCTTATGCTGCGCAGCGACGTGGCCGCCAGGTCGGTGTCGCCGAGGGTGATGTCGGTCAGCCCCGGCGGCGGGGGTTGGAGCGCCAGGACGTCCCCCAGCGTAGCGCTCTGGAGGGGCACGCCCTGCAGGTCCGTGCCGACCAGGATCGCTTCCCACCCTCCGATAGAGGATAGCGGGATGCTGCTGAGGGGGATGGAGCTGAGCGGCGTCCCCGCCACATCGATGCTGCTCAGGGGGATCGAGCTGAGAGGGATGCTGCTGAGGGGTGAGGTCTCGATGCCGATGCTGCTCAGGGGAGCCTCCGCCAGCGCTGTCGACAGGAGCGAGACCTTGTCGGCGGGGATGTCGGCGATGGGCACCGCGGCGGCGCCCGCGCCTATCGTGGGCTCATCGACGGTCAGGGTCAAACCGCTGAGCCCCATGGCGAAGGTGGTATAGAGGATGTCCCAGTCAGTGCCGATTGTACCGCCCAGGTCATCTGCGGACTGCCAAACCGTCACCCAGTTGCCGCTGGCGTCCGTCGCCACTTGAGGCCAACTGTCCTCCCCCGAGTCGGTCGCGGCGTTGATGTTCAGGGCGGCGGGGGCGCTCCAGGTGCCCCCGTTGTCAATAGAACGGGAGACGAGGATATCGTTGTCCGATCCAATGGCGCCGCTCAAGCTGTCATTCGAATGCCAGACCGCTGCCCAGTTGCCGGCCCCATCAGTCGTCAAGTGAGGTTCCTGGTCATCGCCCGCGTCGGCTCCGGCGTTGCTGTTGAGCGGTACGGGAGCGGTCCACGTGCTGCCATTGTTCGTTGAGGAGGCCGCCAGGATGTCCCAATCCACCCCAATCGTGCCGCCTAGGTCCTCCGCCGACATCCAGATGGCCAACCAGTTGCCAGCGCCGTCGGTTGTCACTTGAGGCCGCCAGTCCGCGCCCGAGTCGGTTCCGGCGTTCGTGTTGAGGGGAACGGCGGTCGTCCACGTCCATGGCCAGGTGGGCTCGGTGGTGGAGCTCGCCACCCAGATGTCCTCTTCGCCCCCAGCGGAGGTGGTACTCCGATGCCACACAGTTACCCAGTTGCCCTTGCTGTCGGTTGCGATTTTGGGGTGAGCGTCGTTTATGAAATCGGTGTAGGCGTTAGTGTTGAGGACGGCGGGGGCAGTCCAGGTGGCGCCATCGTTCGTCGAGCGTGTCACCAGGATGTCGAGATCCACATCGATGCCGCCACCGACCGAGGGCTCTCTGGAATGCCAGACCGCCACCCAGTTGCCCGCGCTGTCGGTCGTCACGTGAGGGTCCCGATCACGGTACGAGTCCGTGGCAGCATTGGTGTTAAGGGGATCGGGGTCTGTCCAGGTAGCCCCGTTGTCTGTGGAGCGGGCTACCAGGACGTCGTAGTCCGTACCGATGGTGCCACCCAGGTCATCCAGGGAAGCCCAGACAGCGACCCAGTTGCCGGTGCCGTCGGTCGTCACGTGAGCCTCAAGATCATCGCCCACGTCCGTTCCCGCGTTCGTGTTCAAGGGGGCGGGGTCTGTCCAGGCGGCCCCGTTGTCCATGGAGCGGGCCACCAGGATATCCCCATCCGTCCCGATAGCACCTCCCAGGTCCTCGGTCGACCGCCAGACCGCCACCCAGTTGCCAGCGCCGTCCGTCGCCATCTGAGGGCCTGAGTCAGCTCCCGAGTCGGCGGCGGCGTTGGTGTTGAGGGGGCCGTATTCGGCCGTCTCCTGGCAGTTCTCGTACTCGACGATGTAGCGCGAGAGAGTGCGGTCATTAGCGAAGTCGTTCCAAGTGTACAGGTAAGGGTCCCCAGCACCACCGACCATCAACACGTTCTCATACGTGGAACCACCATCGTCATTTGGCTCGCCCGGCTGCCAGTTCGTGTAGTCCCACGGCTCACCGGTGACCCAGCGCCAATCGGCAGCCGGTTCCAAGCCTTCTTGGTAGCCGCCGAGCCATGCGAGACGCATGTCGAAGAGCCCCTCGATGGTGTCTTGTTCTTCCTGGGATGTGATGGTTGCCAGATGAGCTGAACCGCAGCCCGGATACCACTTGGTGACTGCCTCATCGTTGGCCTGTTGCCACGTGTAGGAACCGTTAACCACTTCGTAGCGATTGGGACCGTACGATCCGGTCCCGTTGGAGGCGGTCGCGGTATCGACCACCGCCACGCCCCTGCTGGTACTGAGCAGGGCCAGCGCCAGCACAAGGAGGAAAAGCAGAAGCAGCGGTCGCTTTCGGTTTCTTTCGTGAGAACGCATGGCACTCCCCCGGTGGCCGCGTGCCGCGAGATTGAGGCTCAAAGTGAAAAACCGGCCACCGGCCGGCTTGCGGGAAACTGGCCGGCGGTGTACCCCCAACCTTCACCGCCGCGTCGTATTCGTTTCGCTGGGCGGCAAGACCCTAGCACAGTCTGGCGTTATGGTCAAGGTGGTTTGTGTCACGCAACCCTGCCATCTCTGGCGGGGTTCTTTCTTACTGGGGCGTGGTCAGTGTAGACGGGTTGGCGATGCTGACACCGGGCGCCTGGAATCACGGCCGCAAGGCTTGAAGCAGGAAGGCCGCCTGCGCCGACGCGGTCGCTCGCCTCCTGAAGTCCGTGCCGAAGTCGGACCCGCCCGTTCGCCAAGCGTTTATCGGGCCAAATCTCCGGTTCCTGCCGGAGTTGGCGGACATTTCTCATTGCCAGCGTCGTGAAAGCCGTGTAACATCTTGCACACAGCGCCGTCTGGGGGCGGCCAATTCTCGTGAATACGTCGCGGGCAGATGAATCCCCACTAACGCCCTACGTTCCCCGGCTGCTCATTGAGTGGCAGAGCGAGGCGCCTGAGAAGTCCCTCCGCGAGATCGCGGGCACGCTGGTCTTCGTGGACATCTCCGGCTTTACCGCGATGTCTGAGCGCCTCGCGCGCAGGGGGAAGGTGGGCGCAGAGGAAGTCACCGACGTACTCAATTCCGCCTTCTCTTCGCTGCTCACTTTGGCCTGGGAGGATGGCGGGGGCTTGTTGAAGTTCGGCGGCGACGCTCTGCTCCTGTTCTTCTCCGGGGCAGAGCACGCAGACAGAGCCTGCCACGCCGCTCTTAGCATGCGCAAGACCCTCCGTGAATTCCGTCGGCTCAAGACATCGGCGGGCGTGGTCTCTCTGCGAATGTCGGTAGGAATCCACAGCGGGCGGTTTCATTTCTTCCTCGCGGGGGATTCGCACCGTGAGCTCATCGTTGCCGGCCCCGCGGCCAGCCAGACGGTCGCAATGGAGTCGGCAGCGGGGGCCGGCGACATCCTGCTGAGCCCGGCCACCGCCGCCGCCCTGGATGAGCGATTGCT
>CAYFVS010000157.1:0-7683 GCA_964346565.1 uncultured candidatus Brocadiaceae bacterium
ACTGCCGCCGGCAGCAGATAGTGCAAAAACCACGCCACGTGCTGCCGAACCGCCTAAACCTCCATATAGAAAGGGCTTACGGCAGCACCGCATTCGTCGGAAGCGTACCATTCTGACATGCCGTTGCGGCTCAGATTACGGCCGGCACGGGCACGGTGCGTCGGTAACCGTCCGGGCAGTTGTCCCGCCCGTCCGGCGGCAGGGCGAAGATGCACGCCTCCTGCGCCCCCTCCGGCAGGTCCACCATGGCGCCGTTGCCGTGCAGGTGCAGCTCCCTCTCCCCCTTGCTCACGATCACGCGCCGCCAGTAGCTCTCCCCCAGGTTCAGCCGGGCAGCCCCCGTCACGTCCAGCGCCACGCCTTCCGCATCCAGCGGCGAGTTCCACCGCAGTTCCACTCGCTGCGCCCCCGGCTCCACCGCACCGACCCGCTCCCGCGGATGGCGCCACACGTCCCAGCCCATGATCCGGCGATACACCTCCAGCAGCACCGTCGTGTCCAGGCGCTCCAGGTCGTCGTAGGCGCGCTGGCGGAACAGCCCCAGCCCGCCCCGGTCGGTCAACTCGTAGAAGGTCACGCTGCCCACCACCTCGGGATGGTCGCGCACCCAGCGGAACGCCTGGTCAACCAGGTACGCCTGGATCCAGGGGCCGTGGATGTCCTCGTCGAAGTTCAGCTCGCCCAGGTCAATGCGCACCTGCTCCCCGCGCAGTCGGCACATCGTGCGCCAGAACGTGCGGAAGCCCCCTTCGCACAGCTCGTGCGGCGTCATCGCATACGCCGCCTGCTCCTCCGGCTCCACCTCCCCGATGAGCGGCGCGTCCTCGATGGCGTGCTCCGGCCAGCCGTAATGCAGCGAACCGTAGAGGTCAACCCCCACGACGACGTCGGGCAGGCGGTAAACGGGGCCGAACTCCTTCGGCCCCAGCGCAGGCAGCTCCTCGCCGCGCTCGATCGCCTCCCGCTCCCCCTGGTAGCAGGCCACGAAGGTGACCTTCGGCGCCGCATCGGCGAACACGCGATGGGCGCGCAGGAAGAAGTCCGCCATCCGGCCGTGCCACTGGCGGCGCTCCTCCGGCGGGCGCAGGCCGACCCCCCGGGCGAAGCGGAACCAGGTGCATCCGTTGGCCTCGTGGTTCAGCCGGAGTTGCATGGGGCCGAACTCGCGCAGGCGTTCGGCGATGCGCCGCAGGTCCTCTTCCGGTGTGTCCACGTCGGCCGTCACGGTCAGGCGCGGCTCCTGGCCCCAGCGGCGCACGTCCGCCACCTGCGCCAGAGCGGGGTTCTCGTCCCCGTCGAGCACGAAGGGATAGTAGCCGTCGGTGGCGTCGCGGTAATCCTCCTCCCGCGTGCTGGCGGGGCAGTTGCGATAGTGGCCCGGGTCCGAGCCGAACAGCCGCCGCTCCGGCCAGAAGCTCAACTTCGGGTAGTACATGGACATCAGGTTCACCCCCGAGTGCGGCGCGCCCAGCAGCCCCAGCGCCTGCTCCTGCGGCATGTAGGTGGACCGCTCGCTTCCGTCGCTCATGAACAGGCGTATCCCGGGTTCGCCCTGCCTGACCTTCCACACTTCCGTGCGCTCGTCCATGTTCCGTCTCCTCAAGTCGTGGCAGCAGAGCCGCAAGTGTAGCAAACCAGTGGGCGCGGCGCTAACGAAGCCTTGACGGCCTGAGCCCCCCGTGGTAACGTCCCAACGCGGTGCGATGCCCGCCACAGCCAACACTCGACGAGGGAAGGCAGCATGATCATGCCCCGCCGTACCCTGGCCGTCCTGCTTGCCGTCACCGTGCTGGCCGCCGGCTGCGCGGCGCTGACTGATGCTCCGAAGACGGCGAAGACCGGCGACGATGCCCAACATGCCCCTCCGGACCCCGCCCGACAGACCATGATGCAGGCCGGGAAGCTCGAGAAACAAGAGGTCGCCCCCGAGAACCGCGTAGCCAAGACCGACGAGGACAGCAACGTCTTCACTCACACCGTCGTGCTTCCCCACGTCAAGCTGGTCGAGCCCAGGGGCGGTGAGGTCTGGCACAAGGGCCGCACCTACACCATCCGCTGGACCAGCGAGAAAGTGGCCGGCAACGTGCGCATCCGCGCCGAGACCGGCAAGAACCAGTTCCACATCATCGCCGACAACTGCCCCAACACCGGCAGCTACGACTTCGAAGTGCCCCGTGGCTGGCCGGCCGGGTTCTACCGTGTGGAGATCACAAGCCTGGACGACGGCAGCATCACCGACATGGCCGAGGAGCCGCTGGTCGTCGTGCCCTACCGACGCGAAGGCTGGGCCGATGTTGACTACAAGATCGACCCGCAGAGCATCGAGGTGCGCGTCATGCCGGCGGGGCAGACTAACGGCGAGGCCGCCGAGTACCACCCGATGAACCCGGGCACGCAGACCGATGTCCGGGCGCCCGTTGGGCGGGACCTGGACCTGGAGTTCCGGGTCCCCATCGCCTACCTGGGAGCAGAGCCCACAAAGCGGCTGTTATGCACCATCACGCTGTCCAACGACCGCATCAGGCCGGACACGGCCGCGTGGCAGCGGCTCAGGAGGATGCTTTGGGACGGCACTGTTGTCACCGTCAAGCGTGGGCGGAACGTTGTGGAAGTATGGTTCCGGCTTCTGCAGCCGGCGATCGAGGCGCTGGGGGCGTTCGAGGTGCCGACCACGGTCGAGGTCTCGATACTCGCGCAGCAGGACGACGCGCGCGCCGCAGTTTCACTCACGTCGTCCCTGCGCCTGCTGCCCGAGGGGGAATAGGCATTGTGGCACGGCCGCCCCGGGCCATGGTCCTTCGCCTTCTTCAGGTTGCCGAGGTGCGCCGACCGTTCGACACGATGGAGAGGCAATGGGCATCTTCAAGGCGTGCGACGTACGGGGCGTCTATCCGGACGAGCTGGACGAGACGGCGGCCGAGCAGATCGGTCGCGCGATCGGTGCTCAGGTCCGGGAGCACGCGGGCGGGGCGGCCGAGTGCGTCCTGGCCGGAGACGTGCGCGAGAGCACGCCGGCGCTGAAGTCGGCGCTCTGCCGGGGGCTGGTCGAGGCCGGCGTGCGAGTCTGCGACGTCGGCATCGTGCCCACCCCGGTGGCCTACTGGGCGCGGCGCCACCGGGGGGCGGACGCGGTTGCCATCGTCACCGCCAGCCACAACCCGCCCCGCTACAACGGCGTGAAGTTCATGATCGGCGAGCTGCCGGTGACCGAGACGGACGTGGAGCGCCTGCGTCGCCAGGTGGCCGAGGGCGCGGCCCCCGCGGCGCCGGGCGGGGGGCTGGCGCAGTGGGACCCGCGCGCCCCATACGTGGAGTGGCTGGGCAGGCGCTTCGCCGGCACGGGGGCCGACCGGAAGGTCGTGGTTGACGCGGGGAACGGGGCCTGGTGGCGGCTGGCCCCGGAGGCGATGCGGGCGGCGGGGTACGAAGTGGCCGAGCTGTTCTGCACCCCGGATGGACAGTTTCCCAACCGCTCGCCGGACCCGTCGGCGCCCGGCGCGCTGGAGAAGGCCGCCGCCCTGGTGCGCAGCACGGACGCGGAGCTGGCGGCGTGTTTCGACGGCGACGGGGATCGGGTGGCGTTCCTTGACGAGCGAGGTGACATCGTGCCGGCGGAGGAGGCGCTGATCCTGCTGGCGCGCGACGCATTGGCGGAGGCACCGGGCGAAGCCGTCGTCTATGACCGGAAGTGCACGCGCATGGTGCCGCGGGAAGTCGAGCGCGCCGGCGGACGCCCGGTGACGGAACGCTCCGGCCACACGTTCGTCAAGCGGCGGCTCATCGAGGAGGACGCCCTGCTGGGGGGCGAGGCGAGCGGGCACTTCTTCTTCGGTGAGCTGGCGGGCGACGACGGCCTCTACGCCGCCCTGCGCCTGGGGGAGGCCCTGCATGTGGCCGGCCGGTCGCTTGCGGAGCTGCGCGGGACCATACCGCCCTACTTCATCAGCGAGGACATACGCATCGCCCGCCCGGCCGGCGACGCGGCGCAGGTGGTGGAGGCCCTGCGCCGGCAGTTCGCCGACCGTCCGCAAGACCGCACCGACGGCGTGCTGGTGGAGTTCGACGGGGGCTGGGCACTATGTCGGGCCAGCGTGACGGAGCCGGCGGTGACTGTGCGCGTCGAGGGCGAGACGCCCGAGCGCATGGAGCAGATCCGCGCGCAGGTGCTGGCCGCCATCCAGAGCCCGACGTGAGGGACCGGCGGCTCACCTCAGGATGATGTCGTCCGCGTTGATGGTGCGCTCGCAGTAGGTGCAGCGCAGGGCCACGGGGACCGACCGTATGACCTCGAAGGAAGTGGTGACGGGCTGCTTGTTCGTAACGCAGTTGGGGTTGATGCAGCGCACGATGCCCTGGACGCTTTCGGGCAGTTCGACGCGCCGCTTCTCGGCCACCTTGTAGTCGCGGATGATGTTGAGCGTGGCGTCGGGGGCGATGAGGGCTATCTTGTTGACCTCCTGGGGGGTCAGCGCGCGACCGGCGACCTTTATCAGGCCCTTCTTGCCCACCTTGCCGCTGGGCAGGTTCATGCCCACCAGCACCATGCGGTCCTCCTGGTCCAGGCTCAGGATGTCTGCCACCTTGAAGGTGGCCTCGTTCTGGATGTGGTCAATGACGGTGCCCTCGCGGATGGCGGACACGTCCAGGCGGGGGCGCTCGGATTCCTGCCGGGCGTCGTCTTGCGAAGCCATGGTCAGGCCTTTCCCAGCACGAGTGCCAGCAGCGCCTGGCGGATGGGGACGCCGTTGCGTGCCTGCTCGAAGTAGACGGCGTAGGGCGTGTCGTCCAGGTCCCTGTCCAGCTCGTCAACCCGCGGCAGGGGGTGCATGATGCGCAGTGCTTCGTCGGCGCCGCCCTTGCGGAGTTGCTCCAGGCCGATCCGGAAGGCGCCCTTGACGCGCTCGTACTCGAGGCTGTCGGCGAAGCGCTCCTGCTGGATACGGGTGCAGTAGAGGACGTCCAGCTCAGGCAGTACGTGCAGCAGGTCATCAGACTGCTCGTAGGAGACGCCCGCCGCGTCCAGCTCCCGCAGCAGCCCCGGCGGGACGGCCAGGCTGGGCGGGCTGACGAAGACCTGCCGACAGCCGAACCGGCTAAGCGCCGCGACCAGCGAGTGCACCGTGCGGCCGTACTTCAGATCGCCAACAAACCCCACCGTCAGCCCCTCGATGCTGCCCTTGACCTTCTGAATGGTGTAGAGGTCCAGGAAAGTCTGGGTTGGATGCTGGTTGGCCCCGTCGCCAGCGTTGATGACCGGCACGCCGGCGATGCGCCCCGCCAGCCGGGCGGCGCCCTCCCAGGGATGGCGCAGGGCGATGGCGTCCGAGTAACCGGCCACGATGCGGATGGCGTCGCTGAGGGACTCGCCCTTCTTGAACGAGGAGTGCTCTGTGTCGCCGAAGTCCATCACCTGTCCGCCCAGGCGCATCATGGCCGATGCGAAGCTGAGCCGCGTGCGCGTGGAGGGCTCCAGGAACATGATGGCCAGTACCTTGCCCTTCAGCAGGCCGAAGTGCTCCTCGGCCTCCATCCGGCCCGCTACCGAGAGGACGTGCAGGATCTCCTCGCGCCCGAAGTCGCGGATGCTCACCACGCTGTCGCCCTTGCCCAGCATCTACTCCCTCCTGTGCTCGGCCGCTCCGCCGGGCGGGATTATAACGGAGCAGAACGCCACTTCAACGCCCTTGCGCGACGGCCCGCCACTGCTCGACGCGCTCCTCGGTCAGCGATTCCACCAGGGCGATGGTCATGTCGTCGGTCGCCTCGCGTCCCTCGGTGAACCGCTCGACGCCCTGGACGATGGCATGGAGGAACTCCGGCCCGCTGCGTTCGCGCTGACGCTCCGCCAGCCGACCCAGCCTCCCATAGCCGAACCGCTCTCCCTGGGCGCTCTGCGCCTCCAGAACCCCGTCGGTGAACAAGAGCATCTTGTCCGCCGGCGCGAATCCGACGGTCTGCCGCTCGTACTCGACGCGCTTCAGGCTGCCCAAGGGCAGCCCCGCCTCGCGCAGGCATTCCACGTCGTCGCCGCCGGAGCGCAGCAGCAGCGGCATGGGGTGGCCCGCCGCGGCGTAAGTAAGCTTCCGGCCCTCCCAGTCGCAGACAGCGTAGAAAGCCGTGGCGAACTGCCCCGGCGGCACGACCTGCTCCAGCTCCTCGTTCATCGCCGCCAGCATGGCCGCCGGATCCCCCCGGTCCAGGCCGTAGCTGCGGCAGATCATCCGCATCATCACCGCCACCAGGCCCGCCCCCACGCCGTGGCCGGAGGCGTCCGCGATGGCCATCGCCACCCGCCCGTCCTCCAGCGGCACCACGTCGAACACGTCCCCGCCCACCTCGCCCGACGGGCGGTAGAGGAAGTCGAAGCACACTCGCCCGATGCACATCGGCCCGGACGGCACCAGGCGCATCTGCACCTCCCTGGCAACCCGCAGCTCGTAGTCCAGGCTGCGCTGCCGCTCTGTCAGCTCACGGTTGGCGCGGGAGACCTGGGCCAGCAGGGCGCGTATCTTCTCCTCGCTGCGGCGCGCATCGCTCACGTCGCGCACCGTCTCGATGATCCCGCACGGCTCCCCGTCCGGCTCGAAGATGGGGTAAACGCCGATCACCAGGTGGTCGCCGGTCTCCGGGTGGCGCACCTCCCGCTCGACCGGCCGACCCGTCTCGAACGCCTCCTCGGCAGGGCAGTGCTCGCAGAGGCATTCGTGCAGGCCCGACGCCTCATAGCACTTGCAGCGTAATATGTCAGATGCGTAGAACTCCTCGGCGGCGCGGTTTGCCATCACGACCTGGTATTCAATGTCCCGCGCTATAACCGGGTAGGGCATGGCGTCCACCAGCGCCCCCACCATGCGCTGCGGCGTTTCCGCGCAACGCTCTGCGAACCCCTCGGCGATCTTGGCCATGGCGCACGCTCACTCGTCGGGATTGACGCGGCCGGCGGCCTCCACCACCATATCCCCCACCTGCTGGGTGGAGAAGCCCATCCGCCCCGCCGCCAGGCTCTCCAGCTTGTTGGCCGTCACCCACATGACGGCCTTCTCCAGACGCCGGGCGGCCCGCCGCTCGCCCAGCTCGTCCAGCATCATGCCCGCCGCGCAGATGGCAGCCAGCGGGTTGATGACCCCCTTGCCGGTGTACTTGGGCGCGCTGCCGCCGATGGGCTCGAACATGCTCACCCCCTCCGGGTTGATGTTGCCCCCGGCGGCGATGCCCATGCCGCCCTGTATCATCGCGCCCAGGTCAGTGATGATGTCGCCGAACATGTTGCACGTCACGATGGTGTCGAACCACTCCGGGTTCT
Organism: uncultured candidatus Brocadiaceae bacterium; assembly: GCA_964346565.1. Classification (GTDB taxonomy): domain Bacteria; phylum Planctomycetota; class Brocadiia; order SM23-32; family SM23-32; genus JAWOCH01. The sequence continues at coordinate 7,304 of CAYFVS010000157.1, forward strand.
TCACCATCCACATGCAGGTGGCGTCCACGTGGGCGTAGTCGCGCTCGACATCGGGGTACTCCTCGCCGACTTCGTTGAAGGCCCGCCACCACAGGTCGTGCGCGTAGGTCAGCACGTTGGTCTTCGCGCAGAGGGTCAGCATCTTGCGGTCGTTGCGGCGTCGGCAGTAGTCGAACGCGTAGCGGAGGCATCGCTCGACGCCGAACCGGGTGTTGACCATCTCCTGGATGGCGACCTCGTTGGGCGTGCCTTTGTAGGTGAAGCCGCCGCCGCCGGTGTAGAGGCCCTCGTTGTTCTCGCGCACGACGACGAAGTCCACGTCCTCCGGCGCCTTGCCGGCCAGGGGGCACTCGACCCCGGGATAGAGCTTGACCGGGCGC
>CAYFVS010000158.1:0-10177 GCA_964346565.1 uncultured candidatus Brocadiaceae bacterium
CCCGGAATCACTAGCAGCCTGTTGAAGAACTCGATCTGGTCGCGTTGGAAGCCCCGTGCGGTCGGATGCAAGGCGCGCCGACGCAGGCAATACTCCATGTATCGTCGAGGAGGCGCAACGCAGCAGACGGCTGCGCGCCGCCCCAACCCTTTGGGCCGCCGCCATTCGCGGCGCATCTCTGTGTTGCTCGGCCTCGACGTGCCGCCGGGGGCACGCCTTCGGCCTCGCGCCTTGATCTGCCTGCAACTGGCCGCGGCGCGGCCGAGCCCAGTTCTTCAGCAGGCTGCTACTGCCGCCGGGGGGGGTGCCTCTGCACCTGACCGTAGCCCGGTGCGGCCAGCACCCGAATGGCCGCCGGCAGCACGCTGATGCGAGCGGGCAGCAGGCCCGCCGCGTCGCCGTCCAGCTCGTAGGGCACCTCGCCGCCCTGAGAGCGCACCACCAGTTCGCGTCCCCGCCCGTAGCGCACGTCCCGGCACAGGTGCAGGGCGCGCAGGAAGCCGCAGGCGGTCAGCCGGGGCACGTCCAGCAGGCTCCTGAGCCTGAGCGACATTGCGTCCAGCAGGCCGTCGTGCGGCGCGGCGGCGGGTGTCATCTCCATCGGCCCGCCGTAGCTGTGCGTGTTGCCCACGTTGACCTGCACGGCGTCCGTCGCGAACGACCGCCCGTCGAGCTCCGTCGCGATGCGGAACTCCGGCATGCCGAGGACGCTGCTCACCACATAGGGCACGTAGTTGAGCTGCGTCAGGCTGTTGCCTCGCGCCTGGTGGACCAGTCGGACGATCTGCGCGTCCAGCCCCGCGCCGAACACACAGATGAACCGCCGCCCGTTGCAGAGACCCACGTCCAGCGTCACAGGCCGGCCGGCCAGCAACTGGCGCGCGGCGGCGGCGGGCCGGCGGCTCATGCCCAGCTCGTTGGCCAGCACGTTGCCCGTGCCGGCCGGTATGACGCCGAGGACGCAGTGGGCCGGGCGGGCCCCGTTGAGCGCCTCGTTGACCGTTCCATCGCCTCCGAAGGCGACCGCCAGGTTCCGTCCGGCGTCCAGGGAAGCGACGGCCTCTCGCGCATGGCCCGGTCCCCGGGTGACTACCACTTCGGTCTCGCGCGCCATCTCACTGAGGACTTGCGCGACCCGGTTCGCGCGCCGCCCGGCGAGGCCGCGGCCGCTTGTCGGATTCGCCACGATGAGGAGCGTATCGAACCGCCGCATGTGCCCAACCCCCGTTGCCGGCGCGCGAGCGGGATGATAGCACACGGGCAGCAACTCCCACAACCAGCCGAGGAGCCGCTTGACCGCCCGGCAAGCGGATGGTAGGGTACGGCCGTGGGCGGATAGCTCATGTGGACAGAGCGCTTGCCTTACAAGCAAGAGGTGCCGGGTTCGAACCCCGGTCCGCCCACCACTCCCACAGTGCCCCGGCAGCCCCCTCTGCTCAGGCGCCCGGCCACTCCAGGACGACCATCGAGTGGCGGATCTGTGGAAGCCCGGCCGGGGCGTGCTGTGCACTGACGAGGCCGCGGTGCATGACGGCGAACTGGGGCTGGCGCTGCCCGCCATCCTTGACGACCTGGCCGTGCACATCCGCGCCGCCGAAGGATGACCGCCCCGCGGGTCCGCCTGATTTGACAGGCCCCCCTCGACCGGCTACAGTCAGAGCCCCGGCCGTGCATTGCCAGTTCAGGGAGCCGCCATGGCCAAGCTCGTGGTTGTCTCCGGCGGAGCCGAGGGGCGATCCTTCCCTCTCGAAGCGGATGTGCTCGTGGGGCGTTCAGAGGAATGCGACGTGCTTCTGGACGACCTGCTCGCCTCCCGCCGACACGCCAGGATCCGGCGCGTGGACCAGGAGTGGTTCGTCGAGGACCTGGGCAGCGCCAACGGCACGCTGGTCAACGGGAAGAGCACCGAGAGAAGCCAACTGCACGATGGGGATTGGATATACATCGGGGAGTCGAAGCTGACGTTCGTGCTGGACGACGATTTCCAGATGCCCCGCCCGGCGCTGATGGCCGAGACCGCCGTGCCCGAGGTGATGGAGACGCTGGACGTATCGTGCGCGCCGGGCATCGGCGAGGACTCCACCGACGCGCTCGTGAACCGGCTGCGCCGGCACCTGAACACCTTGCGCCAGGTAGCCGAGGCTTCCTGCGGAACGCTGGTGCTGGAGGACCTGCTGCAGAGGATACTGCACCAGCTTCTACGAGTTTACCCGCAGGCCGACCACGCGCACGGCCTGTTGCTGGGTTTCGCCCGCGAGGGCGACGACCTGCATCTGTCGGCGTCCCGTCCCGGACGAGGGTCGGCCGATGCCGGCATGAGCCGGACCCTGTTCGAGATGGCCACGGGCGAGGGCAAGGCCGTTCTGGCGGACGCCGGAGCCGATGCCCGCCTGCAGGACGCCCAGAGCATCGTCGGCCGGGGCCTGCGGTTCATGATGTGCAGCCCGCTGATGGTGGGCTCGCGCACGCTGGGGGCCATTCAGGTGGATACAACCGACCCTGCGCGCCCCTTCACCGGCAACGACCTTCAGCTTCTGGTCACCGTCGCGGGGCAGGTGGCGGTGGCCGCCGAGAACGCGAATCTGCACAGCAGAGCGGTCGCCCAGCAGCGGTTGGCGGCGGTCGGCGAGGCCATCGCCAGCATAGCGCACTGCATCAAGAACACCGTCAACGCCATGGCCGGCGGCTCCTACATAGTTGACCTCGGAGTCAAGAACCAGGACTTCGACAGGGTGGCCAAAGGTTGGGACATGGTCAGCCGGAGCACGGACTTCATGACCAACCTGGTCAGGGACATGCTGCTGTACTGCCGGCAGGGGACGCTGCGGCTCGCCTCGACCGACGCCGGAGAACTCCTGGAGGATACGGTCGCCGCCGTGCGGCAGTCCGCGTCGGGGAAGGGCATCGAGATCGCGCTGGACCTCGAGGAGGGCCTGCCCGAGGCACACATGGATCCCACGGGCATCCGGCGCGCGGTGCTGAACCTGCTGACCAACGCCATCGAAGCCTGTCCGGCGGGCTCTCGCGTAGATGTGCGCGCCCGGCTGGCAGAGGACGGCGAGGCGCTGCGGATGTCCGTAGCGGACGACGGCCCCGGAATAGCGCCTGAAGTCCGGCGCCGGCTCTTCGAGCCTTTCTTCACCACGCGGGGCAGCGAAGGCACCGGACTGGGGCTGGCCGTCGTCCGACGGGTGGTCGAGGAGCACGGCGGCCAGGTGGCGGTCGAGTCAGAGCCCGGCTGCGGCGCCGCCTTCGACATGACCATTCCCCTGAAGGGCAAACAACCGGACACCAAAACAGCGCGATAAGCCGTAGGACAAGTTCTGTGCACACGTTCTCAGTGGCGTCTGGAGGCAAGGATGACAGAGGAGCTTAAGAAGAAGGTGCTTGTCGTCGACGATGAACCGGACTCGATCGAGTTTGTCAGGGCGGTGATGGAGGAAGCGGGCTACGAGGTGATCTGCGCGTCGAACGGCGCCGACGGCCTCGCCGCCGCCCAGGCGGAGGCGCCGGACCTGGTGGTGCTGGACGTGCAGATGCCCGGCATGGACGGCTTCACCGTGTTCGGCAGGATGCGCCAGAGCCCCGACCTGCAGGAAGTGCCCGTCGTCATGCTGACCGGGGTGGGCGAGAAACTCGGCATCGAGTTCGGTGCCGACGAGATGGGAGAGTACTTCGGCGAAGAGCCCGACGCCTACATCGAGAAACCCGTTGATCCGCAGCTACTCCAGCAGAAGGCCCGCAGCCTGCTCAAGGCGTGAGGCCCACTTGCCCACCCGGGCAGCCCATGTACACGCGAACCCTCTGCGCAATCGCAGTCTCCCTCCTGGCTGCCGGCGCGTCCCCTGCCGCGCGGGCGGCTGACAGACCCTTCTTCGTTGACCTCGCCCGCGTCGCCAACGCGGACCTGGAGGACGACGGCATCCGCGACAACGGCGCCGGCGGATGGACCGACGAGGGCATCAACGACATGTACCTCTGGCCGCCCCTGCCCCTGGGCACGGACCTCTACAACGGCTATCCCTTCCACGTCATTGACCCGGAGGAGAACGACGGCCGCTCGGTGCTCATCCTGCGGGGCAGGCGGCGATGCCGGGACAAACCCGTCCGCGCCGAGGTGTCCGTGCCCGACATGCGCGGCCGCTACCTGTTCTTCATGCAGAACGCTGCCGGGCAGGTGCAGGTGGGCGAGAGCTTCCGCGTCGCCACCTACACGGTCCGCTACGCCGACGGGACGGAAGTCGAGATACCCATCCGCGACGACCTGGAGATACGGCAGTGGTGGATCGGCGGCCGGGAGAACAACCACCGCCGGGAGCTGCGTTGGCCGGTCCACTACGGGCGCAACGTCTACACCCAGAAGTGGAATGCAAAGATAGGCGTGTGGGCCACGCGCTGGGTCAACCCCCACCCGGAGAAGCCCATCGCCGGCCTGGAGTTCCGCTCGAAGGTCCGCTCGGTGCCCATCATCTTCGCCGTCACCATAGCGGACCGGGACTACGCCGCCGACCGGCAGCCGCCGCCCGAACCGGAGCCCATTCCGGAGGGCTACTTCGCGGGCAAGATAGCGCAGGAAAACGCCCGGCTGTTCGACCTGATGGTCGAGCAGGATCACGCGCAGGGCGTGCAGGCCGTGGAGCTGATCCGCGGCGACCTGCTGGCCGTCACGGTGGATCCCGCCCTCACCCGAACCGGCATCGGCATGGGCGACCTCGCCCGGCACCAGCGACCGGAAACCTTCAGCATTACCAGCGAGACCGATCGCCGCTACGCCGAGGGCCGCCATCCGACCGAGGTGGGGCGCATGAGCTACGAGCGGTGGAACGGCGACATCGGCCCCTTCCCGGGCAACGTCCTCTACTGGCACGAGTTCTATCTGCGCCTGCCCGAGCCGCTGCGCTCCGGCTGCGACTACACCGTCCGCGTCCGCGGCATCGAGGAGCCGCTCAAGGCGACCGGCCATCTGAGCTACGACGAGGCCGAGACCATCACGAAGGCGATCAAGATCAACCAGGTGGGCTACTCGGCGCAGGCGGGGCGGCGATATGCCTACCTGGGCTGGTGGGCGGGCGACCTGGGCGCGGTGGACTACTCCCGGCTGCAACGCTTCGTCGTCGTGGACGAGGAGACGAGCGAGACCGTCCTCGAAGGGCCGGTTACGCTGCGCCGGCGGCATGCTCCGCTCAGCGGCGAGCACGCCTACCAGATGTCCATCGCCGAGCTGGGACCCGGGCGCTACCACATCCGCATCCCCGGCCTGGGCCGCTCCAGCGGGTTCTCGGTCGGCGGCGACGCCATGCGCGAGCTGCACTTCCACACCATGCGGGCGTTCTTCCACCAGCGCTGCGGGCAGGAGCTGCGCGAGCCCTGGACCTGGGTCACCAGGGAGCCATGCCACGTGTGGTGCTGGGAGAGCGGCTTCCTGCTGACCGAGGACTACGAGCCGAAGCCCGGCGAGAAGAAGAGGGCCTTCCGCGGAGGCTATCACGACGCGGCCGACTTCGACCATTTCACCTACCACCTGAAGGCCACCGCGCAGGCGCTGAGCACATACGAGCAGTTCCCGGAGGCATTCGGGGACGGGGACCTGAATCTGCCCGAGAGCGGCAACGGCATCCCGGACGTGCTCGACGAGGCCCACTGGGCTCTGTTCTTCTACCGCGACCACCAGCGCGCGGACGGCGGTGTGCCCCTGGGGCGGGGGAACGGCTGCGACGCCTTCGACCAGCAGGCCGGCGGAAAGCGGACGCCGTTCGGCGTGCTGCCGGTCAGGAACACGAGCTGCACCGAGTTTGCCGCTGTCGCCGCCCAGTACGCCCGCGCCATCGAGCCGTTCGACGCCGAGCGCGCAGCGAGCTATCTGGACGCCGCCCGACGCGCCTACCGGTGGGCTCAGGAGCACCCCGACGACTCCCGCGGCGTCCGGAGGCTGGCTGCCTGGGCCGCCGCCGAGCTCTACCGGGCCAGCGGCGAAGACCAATACAACGAGGACTTCAAACAGCTTCACCGGGCGGGCGCCCTCCGCGCGCGGCATCCCATTCTCAGCCAACACGCCGGCGTCTACTGGTGGCCCTACATCGTGTGCGAGCGCGAAGGCGCCGACAAGGAGGTGCAGGCCGAACTGCGCCGTATGCTCATCGAGAAGGCCGACGCCCTGGTGGAGAGCCTGGAGCGCCCCGCCTACCGCATGAGCCACGGCGGCGAGACCTACCTTGGCTGGGGCAGCGGCAACGGCGGAGGCTACTACGCGGACGCCCTGCTGCGGGCCCACTGGCTGACGGGGGAGCAGAAGTACCTGGACGCGGCCTGCCTGAACGCCGACTTCCAGCTCGGCTGCAACCCCCTGTCGAAGTCGTTCATAACGAGCATGGGCGCGCGGTATCCCGTGCGGCCGGAGATAAGCCACTTCCTCTACGAGGGACCGGGCCCCAGCGGGCGCACCGTGAAGGGCATCACCGTCTATGGCCTGAGCGAGCAGGTGGAGTTCGACTGGTATCCCCGCCCCGTGCCGGCCTGGCGCAAGTGGCGGGACCTGTGGGGCGCCGGCTCCGAGACGTGCAGCGAGTTCACCATCGCCCAGACCATCGGCCCCTCGGCCATGCTCTACGGCAGTCTCTACGCGATGGAGCGGTAATCCCGCCGCCTTCCCTTGACCTGCCGGCGACAGGCGTTACCATCCCCCGCTTCGGAGGGAACGGACCCTCCGGGAGGCCGCTTAAGGAGGAGTTCCCATGCGCATCGGCATCTGTTCGTTCAGCTTCCATCGCTTGCTGGCGGACGGCAAGCAGGACATGTTCCGCTACATCACCGACTGCAAGGAGCTGGGCTGCACCCAGCTCGACCCGTGGAACGCCCACCTGGCCCCGCTGCGCGAGGGCGACGAGGTCATCCATGCCGGTCACAACCCCGACGACGCGCGCCTCGAACCGGCAGAGGACGAGTACGTCGAACGAGTCCGCGCGGCCGCGGATCAGGCGGGGCTGCCCTTCGGCTGCATCGCCGCCGACGGCGCGCACATCTACGACGAGGACCCAGAGGTGCGCAGGGCCAACCGGGCGAGGGCATACCGCTGGATAGAGATCGCCGGCCGCCTGGACGCCGAGCAGATACGCATTGACGCCGGCGGCCCGGAGCAGATGCCCGACGAGGCATTCGCGGTCATCTGCGAGGGCTACCGCGACATCATCGAGCGGGCCGGCCAGGTCGGCGTCCAGGTGCTGACCGAGAACCATTGGGGGCCGACGCGCCAGCCCGACAACGTCCTGCGCCTGCTGGAGGAGTTGGACGGCCTGGGCTTCCTGTTCGACACGAACAACTGGGCCGAAGGCAAGCAGCGCGAGGGCTGGCAGAGGTGCGCACACCTGGCCGACGCCGTCCACGTGAAGACCTTCCGCTTCGACGAGCAGGGCAACGATACCACCGTTGACCTGTCGGTGCCCATCCGGCTGCTGGTGAACTCCGGATACGACGACTGCTGGACCGTGGAGAGCGTGCCGCGCGAAGTGGACGAGTACGAGGGCGCCAGCAAGACCATCGAGCTGATGCGCCGCCAGGTCGCAGCGGCCGGCGCACAGCAGTGAGCGGAGGCAGAGGTATGGAACCGGCGCTGCACTCCTGGAGCTTCCGCAACCGCTTCCAGGAAGACGAGGACTTCGACATCTTCCAGGCCCTCGACCTGACGGCCGAGATGGGCTTCGGGGGGATCGAGATCATGTCCGGCAAGGCGGGCGGCCCGCCGGGGGATTTCGCCACCGACGACCTGGACTACCTACAGACCGTGATGAACCACGCGCGGGACGTCGGCGTGCGCGTGCTCAGCCTGGCCACTTACAACGACTTCGCTTACGTCAAGGACGAAGCGTGGCGCGTGGCGAACATCGGATACGTTGAGAAGTGGCTGCGTATTGCCGGGGAGCTGGGCGTTCCGAACATCCGGATGCTCACCGGCTACTACATCGAGGGCGAACCGCGGGAACGGCTGGAGGAACTCACCCTCGCCGGCATCCGCCAGTGCGCGCCGGTCGCCGAGGAGGCCGGGGTCAACATGGCCCTGGAGAACCACAACAGCATCTTCTTCAGCGCTGACCAGGTCCTCTGGCTTATCGAAGAGGTAGGCTCCGAGCGGCTGACCACCTGCCCCGACCCCAGCAACTGGTGCAGGGGATTCCTGAGCAGCGAGGCAACGTCCGGGGAGCGCGAGGCCGTCTTCGAGGGCGCCGCGAAGCTGGCCCCCCTTGCCACCCAGTCGCACCTGAAGGTGGCCGGCGTGACCGACGACGGGAAGCTCACCGGCTGGGGAGACGACCTGGACCGCCTGGTCCGCATCTACCGGGACGCCGGCTACGACGGGGCGCTGGCCTTCGAGTCGGTGGCTCACGGGGACCTGCTGGCCCCGCTGCCGGAGGCCCGGCGCATCGTGCAGGACGCCGTTGACCGCGTGACCGGTTAGGCCGGTGGCGTACCGCGTTGGAGGACGACCATGGCAGACGAGAAGACGGTTCGCGCCGGGCTGATAGGCTGCGGCGACATCAGCCCCAGCCACCTGAAGACCTACGCGGCGTGCGGCATCGAGCTGGCCGCCCTGTGCGACAAAGACCTCGCGCGCGCCGAGAAGCGGCGGGAGGAGTTCGGCAGCGCCGACACGCCGGTCTTCGACAACCACCGGGACCTGCTGGAGATGCCGCAGATAGACCTGGTCACCGTGGCCACGCCGGTGTCCGCCCACGCGCCGATCACCATTGACGCCCTCCGGGCTGGCAAACAGGTGGCCTGCGAGAAGCCCAGCGCGCTGTCCATCGAGGAGAACCGGCGCATCGTGGAGGCGGCCGAGCAGACGGGCAACACGGTCGCCTTCTTCTCCGCCCGGATGAGGTGGGGCGCGACCGCCCTTGCGCGGGACTACATCGAGGGCGGCGAACTGGGCCGCATCTACCGCGCGGACGTCCAGTACTGGCGCCGCCGGGGCCGCCCGGGGCTCGACGTCATACCCGAGGCCCACTGGTTCCTGGACAGCGAGCAGGCCGGCGCCGGCGTGCTGATGGACATGGGCGTCTACTTCATGGACTCGGTGATGGACCTGCTGGGCTGGCCCGAGGTCACCGCCGTCTCCGCCGCCACCTTCCGCGGCCATGCCCACGACCTGCCGCCGCAGGTGCGCTTCGACGTCGAGGAGCACTGCACGTTCCTGGCCCGCACCGGGGGCGAGCTGCTGCTCAGCTTCGACCTGGCATGGATCGCCCACCACGCACCGAAGCGAATGGTGTCGATCCTCGGCACCGAGGGCGGCATCCGCCTCGGGGGCGGGGAGCCGTTCACCTTGTTCCACGAGAAGGGCGGCCCGTTCCGCTGGATGAACACCACCAGCGAGTGGAAAGACAGCCGGCGCGGCAACGAGCACATCTACGAGGGCCTGGTGCGCGCCGCCCGGGGCGAGAACGTCTACGTCGGCACCACGCCCGAGGAGGCGCTGGCCCTGACCGTGCTCACGCAGATGGTCCTGCACTCGGCGCGGGAGGGGCGGGAGGTCCAGCGCGAGGAGCTGTCGGGGCTCTGAGAGTCGGCGCGCGTCTGCATCGCCATCTACCCGGGTCGCCCTTGGCACGGGCGGACCGCACGCCTATCGTGTACCATCGGTCTATCCCCAGAGCGTGCGGAACGGATCAATGGACGCAGAGGGAACTGCAATCGGCATAGACCTCGGCTCACGCATGACGAAGGTCGTGCGCCTGGAGAATGGCGGCGTCACGGAGGCGCACGTCTTCGACACCGCGCACCAGCCGATGGCGCCGGTGCGCGAGGTGATGGCGGAGATGCCCCCCGCCCCCACCGTGGCCACCGGGTACGGCCGCCACCTAGCGCGTGTGGACCTGGACTGCGAGGTGGTGACGGAGATACTCGCCTGCGCCCGTGCAGCGCGCCACCTGCACCCCCCGGCCGGCAGCGCCATTGACATCGGCGGACAGGACACGAAGGCCATCGAGCTGTCGGAGGCGGGCTTCGGCCGGTTCGAGATGAACGACCGGTGCGCGGCGGGGACGGGCCGGTTCCTGGAGGTCATGGCGGAGGCGCTCGGCTATTCCCTGGAGGAGTTCGCCCGAGCGGCCCAACGGGCCGACTCCCCGGTGCACGTCAACAGCATGTGCACGGTCTTCGCCGAGTCGGAGGTGGTCTCTCTCAT
>CAYFVS010000159.1:0-5136 GCA_964346565.1 uncultured candidatus Brocadiaceae bacterium
AACGTCTACCGCGACACCGTCCAGATCGCCACGGACGTCACTGTCAGCCAGTACAGCGACACGGGCCTTTCGCCCTCGACGCAGTACTGCTACACGGTGACGGCGGTGGATACGTCGGATAACGAGTCCGACGAGTCCAACCAGGCGTGTGCGACCACGGAGGAAGGCGCCGAGCCGACCACCTGCCACGTGGACTCGATCACGTGTGGCACCGAGAGCGCCGGCGGCGGCTACAGCCGGGCCCGCGTCGAGGTGGTCATCAAGAACGACCTGGGCAGCCTGGTGGCCAACGCCGAGGTGACGGGCACCTTCACCGGCGACATCAACGAGACCGCTTCGGCCACCACCAACCAGGACGGCCTGGCGGTGATCCTGAGCGTCGGCACCGCGCGTCCGCTCAAGAACTACATGTTCTGCGTGGACGATGTCACTCACGCGACGCTGACCTATGACTCCAACGACAACGTGGAGACCTGCGACAGCCTCTGACACCAGTCGGTGGGCGATGCTCTGAGCAGGCGATTACGGCGGCCCCGGTCCCGGCCCGCGACTGCGGGAGAACCGGGGCCGTCTCATGCGCGGGCGCGCCCGCCGCTTGGCCGCACGTCCCGGCAGGCAGGTGCTGATCTCCGTCGGCTGCAACCACGACGAGCCAAACGGGCCCCAACAGATGCTCTGCCGTTCGGATCCGAGCTGTCACATCGCCCACCGCGCCAGCTCTATGGATCACGATCACGAGGTCCGGCGGCTCCCGCTGTTCCGCCCAGGCCCGCATCACGTGCCAGGGCTGGTTGGCGGGAACATACTCGCCGGTCAGCCGGAAGCCGGCGGACCGGATTGCATCCAACACCTGCTGGACCGGCAGGCCGCCGCCGTTCACAACCACCAGGCTCACCGGTTCGTCCCTGGGCGCCCGGCCTCGACCGGCTGAGGAGCCCGTTCTCTCGCTCAAGGGTCGCCTCCTGGTCAGGAACCGAAGGTACGTGTAATTCACTAACACGTGCGAATCCAGCTTCCAACGAGGCCCGCAACGCTATATAATGCTCGCGGTGTATCAGGAAACGTACAGAGTTGGGGTCCCTGTGCCGGAGCGCAGTCTCGGCAGCGGGGCCGGCTCTGCTGTGGAGTGCAGTCGTGGTGACGAAGGGGGCGGCGATCCGCACAGCCCGGGGGGGTCGCGGTGTTGTTGCTCACCCCCGTGCCGATGTGTGGCGTACCCCGGGGCGCGACCCACTCTCAGGCCACCGACTGATCATCAGGAGGAGGTGCGATGCCCTCGACGCAGGCCGAATGTCGGCCCTCGCAGCCGGCCGGCCCTTGCTGGCAGCCCGCATCAGCGGACAGCGCCGGTGCCGGCACGGTGCGGAACAAGGCCCTCGAAAGAACCAGAAGTGACCTCCGCCCTCGCGACGTGGGCGAAGCCCACGGGAAGGCGGCACCCGCCGGGCGGGAGCCGAGAGGTGACTTCATCCGCAAGCAGGTGGGAAGGACGAAAGCGATGCAAACTTCAGACAGGTGCCCTTCATACGGTGCAGGTGTAGCTGGACCAGTGACCCGAACCTGGCAGCTCTGCCTGTTGGTGGTTGTGCTGGCTGTCTTGTTGGCTGCGCCGGCCCACGGCGCGTATGCGTGGAACACCGTGCGCATCGGTGGCGGCGGCTATGTGACCGGACTGGTCGCTCATCCGCTCGACTCTGACATCATCTACATGCGGACTGACGTGGGAGGGTTCTACCGCCTTGAATGGCCCAACGCCGAACACCCCGACCACCCCGAGTGGATCAACATCTCCATGAAGTGGGTGGGTTACGATGAACAAGACTTGTACGGCATTGATGGCATAGCCCTGGATCCGAACGACACGCAGACAGTCTGGGTGGCCTGTGGCGCCTACGAGTGGACCGACTATGGCGGCGTCTTCAAGTCAACCGACGGCGGCGAGACCTGGAACCGGATGCTCACCAAGGTCTTCCAAGGGAACGGGAACTACCGATGGCTCGGCGAGTGCATTGCCGTGGCGCCGGGCGACAGCGATCGCGTGCTGGTCGGCACGCGGTATGACGGCATGTGGAAGACGGACGATGGCGGCCAGAACTGGTACCAGGTCTCCGGCATCCCCACGGACGCCAACGGGGCCGGCGTCAGAAGCGTCGGCTTCCATCCCAATAACTCGTCCGTAGCCTACGCGACCGTCGTTGGCAGCGGGATCTACGGGTCCACGGACGGCGGAAGCAACTGGAGCTACCTCAGTGGGAGCCCGGCCAACCCCGCGCGGCTTCAGGTCGCGGGCGACGGCATCCTTTACCTCACCGCAGACGAAGGAGTCTTCAGGTACGACGGCGCGTTCACAGAGGTCTCCCCCTCCGCGGAGGCATTCAACGCCCTCGCCGTGGATCCCGACAACTCCGACCACGTCGTCGTCTCCCAAACGGGCGGCAGCTTCGAGCTGCCCGTCTACAGGACGCTGGACGGCGGCAGCGCGTGGGACAACGTGAACAACTACAGCACATTCACCAACAACGTCCCCTGGTATCCCGGCAACTGGAAGATGGCGGCCACTTCGTGCCTGATTATGCGCCCGGGCAATCCGAACGAGGTATGGTTCGGCGACTGGTTCCAGGCCTGGATGGGAGATGACCTGGGGGCGGCCACGGTCCACTGGGAGAGCCAGCCCTGGGGTCACGAGGAGCTGTGCGTGTTCGATCTTGCGACCCCCTGTGCTCCCAGCGAGGTGCATCTGCTGAACGGATGCGCCGACAACGGCGGCCTGCGGCACACGGACGTCACCGAGTACCCGACCGTGAAGTTCGGCAACCAGGAATCAACCGGCCTGGACTTCTGCGAAGCGTATCCCGATGAGCTGGTCCGCGTGTCGTCTCTGGGCTGGGGCGACAGCAACTTCAAGATAGACGTCTCCAGTGACGGCGGCCTGAACTGGCAGGACGTCTACTACCCGGGCACCACGGGCAAGCTCCAGATGTCCTCCTCCAACCCGGATAACATCATCTACGCCCCTACCGGCGAGAACGTGTCCCTGCTCTACAGCCAGGACGGCGGCTACAACTGGTACAGCGCGAGCGGGCTCCCGACCGCCACGTTCAACTCCTGGTTCTGGGACAACTACAACAAGCCTATCGCCTCGGACAGGAGGAACGGGGGCGTCTTCTACTGCTTCATCCCCGGCACACTCTACGCCAGCGAGGACGGAGGCGCCAACTGGTCAGCCAGGGCCTCCGGCCTCCCGAGCGGATGGGGTATGCCGGCCCGGACGCTGAAGTCCTCCCCGTTCGACGACGGCGAGCTATGGCTCAGCATCACGAACGAGGGCCTGTATCGCTCGCAGGACTACGGATACTCCTTCACGCGCATTGACTACTTCAGCGACTGTGTGCTTGTAGGCATCGGGCCTCCGGTGGACCAGGAAGCCGTAGTTTACGCCTACGCCAGCTCAACGGAGCACGGCTGGGGCATCTACCGCTCGCAGGACCACGGCAGCAGTTGGGAGTTCATCTCGGACCCCGACTACAAAATCACCTGCCGACCCATGCAGTTGGTGGGCGACCGGCACGTGGCCGGAAGGGTCTACGTTGGCACGAATGGCACCGGCGTCTTCTACGGTCAGCCGGGTGACACCACTGCGCCAGCCGCGCCGACCGGCCTGAGTGCCACGGCCGTCGGCACCGACCAGATAAACCTTGACTGGAACGACAACGGCGAGAGCGACCTGGCCAGCTACAGCGTGTACCGCTCCACCACTCCCGGTGGGCCGTACGACCAGGTGGCCAGCGGCGTCGGCTCAAGCGCCTACTCGGACAGCGGACTCAGCTCCTCTACCACCTACTACTACGTCGTGACCGCCGTTGACACTTCGTTCAACGAGTCGGGTTACTCCGGCGAAGCGTCCGCAACGACAGAGGGCGACACCACACCCCCGGCCGCGCCGACGGGCCTGACGGCTGCGGCAGGCGATGGGCAGGTTGACCTGAACTGGGACGACAACACCGAGGGCGATCTGGACCGCTACGAGGTGTATCGAGACACTGCCAGCGGCGGCCCTTACACCAACGTCGCCACGGTCTATGGCGGCAGCAACTACCAGGACACCGGCCTCACCAACGGCACGACGTACTACTACGCGGTGACGGCCGTTGACACGTCGAACAACGAGTCCGGCTACTCCAATGAAGCATCGGCCACGCCGCAGGCGGCAGCCGCCGACGCGCTCATAGTCGGCGCCGCCAGCGCACCGACCATTGACGGCACGGTGGATTCGGTCTGGTCGGACGCCAACGCCTACACCATAGCCAACGCCCTGAGCGGCTCGACGGGCGGCAGCGACCTTGGCGGCACCTGGAGTGCCCTGTGGGACTCCGACAACCTCTATCTCCTGGTCGAGGTCACCGACGACGCCCAGGTCAACGACTCCGCCGACGCCTGGGACGATGACTCCATTGAAGTCTACATGGATGGCGACAACTCGAAGGGCGCCTCCTACGACGGTGTCAATGACTTCCAGTGGGTCTTCCGCTGGAACGACGGCACGGTGCACCTGGGGATGAACTCGGTGAATGACACCACCGGTATCGTCTTCGACATGGTGTCGGTCAGCGGGGGCTACAACTGTGAGATCGCCATCCCCTGGACGACCATCGGAGCGACGCCGTCGGAGGGCCTGCTGATCGGCACCGACGTGCACGTCAACGACGACGACGACGGCGCCGGTCGGGACGGCAAGATCTCCTGGTTCGCTACCGCCGACAACTCCTGGAACGATCCGAGCACGTTCGCCACGGCCGAACTTGGCGCCTCCGGCGGTGACACCACGCCCCCGGCCGCGCCGACCGGGCTGACGGCCACCGCCGGCGACGGTTCGGTCAGCCTGGATTGGGCCGACAACAGCGAGCCCGACCTGGACAGCTACAGCGTGTATCGCTCGACCACGAGCGGCTCGGGCTACAGCGCCATCGCCACCGGCGTCGCCACCAGCGACTACACCGACAGCGGCGTGACCAACGGCACCACCTACTACTACGTGGTGACCGCCGTGGACACGTCCTCGAACGAGTCGGGCTACTCGAACGAGGCCAGCGCCACGCCGCAGGCCGCGCTGGCCGACGCGACCATCGCCGAGGCCGC
>CAYFVS010000160.1:0-18266 GCA_964346565.1 uncultured candidatus Brocadiaceae bacterium
TTGGCGGCCGCCAGCGAGCGGGAACCGCCCTCAGCCGGGGGAATCCTCAGGGCGACGCCAGGAGCCATGCGGCGGGGGTCGGCGATGCCGTTGGCCTTCTGGATGTCGCGCCATCGGCCCGCGGTGCCGTAGTACTGTTTGCTGATGGAGGAAAGGGTCTCGCCCTTCTGCACGATGTGCGTGACGGCCCTGGGCATGAGGGGTTCGGGCTCGGACGACTGCTGTGTATCCTCGGCCTCTTGCCAGGCGGGCATCAGCGGGATTTCCGCCGGCGAGCGCTCCTCGATCACGCGCTGGATGCGCACCTCCTCGTTCACCGGTTCAACCTTCGAGCCAATAGGGACGCCGACGTCTATCAGGTACTCGTCTCCAGGCTCCTCGGCCGGCGGCATCGGTTGGTGGACCAGCAGGTCCCGGTAGAGATCCGCCAGCCGGGAATCAGACGGCATGGAGTCGGCCAGCCGGCCCCCTGCTTGCCTCACCGTCACGTCGGCGTCCGGCTCCTGCCCGCCCCACATGCACAGCAGTATGATGCCCACGGCGATCAGTGCCAGAATGCCCAACATTTGCGCCTCTTTCAGTTTCATAGCTTTGACCCTCTCGTTCCCGCGCCTGCTCGGTGTTGGATTCCGTCCAGCGTTGGTGACTCTATCGAATCCGGCACGGCCAAGACAAATCGCCCGCGGCTGGGCGGAGTCGCGGCTCCCCCGGCTGCCGAGGTACGGCACTTATCCTCTTACACAGAAAGACCTTACAGTTAACGACGCAGGACTGGAGGCCACCGGGCGCTGCGGGGAAACGGCCGGGAAAAAAGGCCGCCGTCCGGCCTGTGTTCGGCGGGGGTTCTCTCGCCCTCCCCTGGCGCCAAGCTTGCTGTGGGCTCGGGCGCGCCCCGGCTGGACGGAGTCGGCGCCATGAAGCGGAGGTGGACGAGTGCCGAGGTGTCGGTTCGCTCCAGTGCGAGCTGATCTGCCCGGAGGTCTTCCAGGCTGTGGACAACGTGTCCCAGGTCCAGGTGCCGCGCGTCCCCCCGGAGCTGCAGGAGGCGTGCAGGCGCGCAGCGGATGCCTGTCCCTCCGGCGCCGTACACATCATCGAGGACTGACGGAGCCGGCCCTGCCCGACAGGATAGTGGTTGCCAGCGGCTCCTGCGGCTGCGCGGTGAAGACCTCCACACAGACACGGAACCCATACGTGGGCCGTCGGCTCTCCGGCGGGTATGCCTTGCGGAAGGCGGCGTGCAGCTCCTGGGGCTTATCGGCCCAGGAGCCGCCGCGCAGCACCCGACAGGTGCCCGAATCCGGCCCCTGGGGGTCGTCAAGGGGGCTGGAGTAGTAGTAACGGCCCTCGTACCAGTCCCGGCACCACTCCAGCACGTTGCCGTGCACGTCGTGCAGGCCCCAGGCGTTGGGCTGTTTCTGCGCCACGGCGTGCGGGCGGCCGTCGGAGTTCGCCCGACACCATGCATGCGCCAGCAACGCCTGGGTGGAGCCGAAGTGTCCGAGCACGCCGCGCGACCCGGCCCGGCAGGCATACTCCCACTCCGCCTCCGCAGGCAGGCGCACAATCACGTGGCGCCGCAGCGACAGCTCGGAGCAAAACATGCTTGCGTCCTCCCAGGAGACGCAGGCCGGCATGCCCTGCCCACCGGGTTCTGCGGCTCCGTCCGGCAGTTCGGCCCGGCGCCCGGTGACCGCCTCGAACTGCCGCTGGGTCACTTCCGTGCTGGTCATGTAGAAGGGGCTGCTTATGCGCACCCGGTGGGCGGGTTTCTGGTCGGCCGCGTAGTCCTGGCCATCCTCGGGGGCGCCCATGACGAACTCGCCCGCCGGGATCAGAACAAGCTCCAGGGCCGTCTCCCCGTCCAGTTGCAGCTGTCGACGGGCAGGAATGCCCAGCACCTTGGCAGTGACCTCACGGCGGCGCACGGCCTCCTGCGGGTCGAACGGCCAGTCGCTGAAGCGGATGCCGATCAGCAGTTCCTGCAGCAGGCTGCGCGCCTCGGCGGCGTGTGCGCTGTTGGGGCACTCACTGAGGAACTGCTTCAGGGCGCGCACCGAGCCGCCGTTGCGCTCGATGTACTTGAAGACGCTCTGCCAGCAGGCGTCGTCGAACTGGTCGCCGAGTGCCTTTGACTCTTCGGCCAGCTCGGGCAGTCCGACGGTTTCGGCCAGGTTGCGCAGTTCCCTGAGTCGCCCAGAGGCTTCCCGGAAGCGCAGTTGCTCGATGAGCTTGCGCACCTGGCCTGCCTCACCGCACGTGGCGGCGGCTATGCGGTCGCGCACCCTCCGGCTGAACTGGTCCAGCCCGGCCTCCGGGGGGAGCTGCTCCTCGGCAAACCTGGCGGCGCGCCAGGCGTCCTCCCACCGTCCCTGCGCCAGCAGGTTCTCCACCCCGCCGCGGACGGCCCCGAGCTTGAGGACGAAGTCAACCAGTTGCTCCTTCTGCTCTCGGGCTTCGCTCGCCCGTTCCCGGGCCTGCTGGCTCTGCCTGGCCAGGCTCAAGATGGTGAACGTGGTCACCAGGAGAATGACCAGGGCGCCCACCGCGATGGGCAGGAACAAGCTGCGGTGGCGCCAGACCAGCTTGCGCAGATGGTAGAAACTGGTGGACGGCCTGGCCTCCACGGGCTGGCCACGCAGGTAGCGCCCGATGTCCTCCGCCAGCTCCACGGCGCTCTGGTAGCGCAGGTCGCGCTCTTTCTCCAGGCATTTCATCACGATGGCGTCCATGTCCGAGTCCACGCTTTCCACGACCTCGGACGGACGCCGAGGAGCGAACTGGCGGATGATGCGCAGCGACTCCAGCGGACGGGTCCGGTCCACCCGGTAGGGCAGCGTGCTGGTGAGCAGCTCGTAGAACAGGACGCCAAGGCTGTAGACGTCGGAGCGGATGTCTATCTCGTCCGGGCGCCCCAGGGTCTGTTCGGGGCTCATGTAGGAGGGCGTCCCCATCACCTCGCCCGCCTCGGTCATCGGGTCCTGCTCGTCGCCGTACTCCCCGGCGAGCTGGGCCAGCCCGAAGTCCAGTAGCTGGGGGTTGCCGGTGCCGTCCACCAGTATGTTGGAGGGCTTTATGTCACGGTGTATGACTCCCCGCTGGTGCGCGTAGGCGACGGCGCGGGCGATCTTCAGCATCAGCCCGCAGATCTCCCGCTTGTCCAGCCCGTGGCGCTCGACGTATCTCTTGACGTTGGCGCCCTCCACGTACTCCATGGTGAAGTACGGCTGCCCGTTGACCTCGCCGAACTCGTAGACCGAGACGATGTTGGGGTGTTTCAGCCTGGCGATGGCCTGGGCCTCGCGCTCGAACCGTACGTGGTACTTCTCTGACGCGAACCGGCCATGCAGCATAAGCTTCAGCACGACATTGCGCTCCGGCTGGAGCTGCCTGGCCTTGTAGATGGCCCCCATGCCGCCGTGGCCGAGCTGCTCGAGCACCTCGTACTTGTCGGCAAACTGCTCCCGCAGCGCGGCCAGGCGCAGCTCCTCGTAGTGCTGGGGGGAAGCGATGACGGAGGTCTCGTCGTCGCTGGTTGTGCTGGGCTCGTCAGCGGCCATCTCGGCGGTGAAGGCGGTCTGCTCGTCAGGGGGCGGGTTGCACAGCACCAGTCTGTGGCGGCAAGTGCCGCACAAAACCACGCTGGCCCCGGCGGGCACTCCCAGCACTGCGGCGCACTCGGGGCACTTGACCATCTGCTTGCCCTGCACGCTGAACTCGTGCAGGCACTCCCCACAGCGGACGTAGTCCAGCTCGGTGTCGACCGAGAGGGCGGCTTCGCAGTAGGGACAGCAGACTTCCATGCCCTGGGTCCCACACAGACTCGCCGGCGAGGCACTATCCCACAGTGAGAGCTTATACCAAATCCCGACGGCCCACTGCAGGACCCCCCGCTCTCGATGGCGCGGTCGACCTGTAACGCCCCAGGAGTAGGCCCAGAGCGGCCCTGAGCCCCTGAACGGGGGGATAAAGCGGCGGGAGAATTGCGAGCCGACCGAGCCTCCTATCCCTTCACAACACCGATCGGCTCCAGGCGAGCCACCTTGCGCGTTATGCCCGCTTCGTGCATGACGTCCACCACCTGCTCGACGTCCTTGTACGCCTCGGGCATCTCCTCGGCCAGGGTGTCGCGCCCTTCGTAGCGCACGTATATGCCGTGTTCACCGAGTTCCTTCTTGATGTTGCGGCCGCTGGCCCTGCGCTTGGCGCCCTTGCGGCTCACCGTGCGCCCCGCGCCGTGGCACGTGCTGCCCCAGGTCTCCTCCATGGCGCGGGGGGCGCCCACCAGCACGTATGAGGCCGTGCCCATGTCGCCGGGGATGAGCACGGGCTGGCCCACCTCCTTGTAGGGCTCCGGCGTCTCCGGATGACCGGCCGGGAAAGCGCGAGTCGCTCCCTTGCGATGGACGCACAGTGTGCGCCGCCGCCCGTCCACGTCGTGCTGCTCGAACTTGGCGATGTTGTGGCAGACGTCGTAGACCTGTCGCACGCCTATCTCGTCCCGGCCCTGGCCGAAGATGTCCTCCAGGGCCTGCACCACCAGACCGAGGATCGTCTGGCGGTTCGCCCAGGCGTAGTTGGCCGCGCAGGCCATGCCGGCCAGGTAGTCCCTGGCCTCGTCGGACTCCAGCGGCGCGCAGGCAAGCTGCTTGTCGGGCACCTCGATGCCGTAGCGTCTGGTGGCCTGCTGCATGGTCTTCAAGGAATCGCTGCACACCTGATGGCCGAAACCGCGCGAGCCGCAGTGGATCTGGAAGACCGCCTGCCCCTCGCTCAGGCCGAAGGCGTCAGCTACAGCGGGGTCGTAGATGCGCCGCACTACGTCCACTTCCAGGAAGTGGTTGCCGCTGCCCAGGGTGCCCACCTGAGGCTGGCCGCGCTGGATGGCCCGGTTGCTGAGCACGGAGGGGTCGGCGTTCGGCAGCGCTCCGCGCGCCTCGGTCCGCTCCAGGTCCTCCTGTCGCCCGAAGCCCTGCTCGACCGACCACGCGGCGCCCCGGCGGCATACGTCCTTCAGTTCCTTCTGGCTCAGCTTGCGGATTGCCTTCGATGAGCCCACCCCGCAGGGCACGTTGTCGTACAAGGCGTTGACGAGCCGCTCGATACGCGGCTGCACGTCCGCCTCAGCCAGGTCCGAGCGCACCAGCCGCACGCCGCAGTTGATGTCAAACCCGATTCCGCCGGGGGTCACCACGCCTCCCTCGTCGGCATCGAAGGCGGCCACGCCGCCGATCGGGAAGCCGTAGCCCCAGTGGGCGTCCGGCATGGCAAGCGACACCCGGACGATGCCGGGCATGTGGGCGACGTTGACCGCCTGCTGCACGGCATTGTCGTCCACGATCTTGTCCAGCAGTTCCTTGCTCGCGTAGATGCGCACCGGAACGTTCATCCCGCCCGAGGGCGGAATCTCCCAGACGTATGGACCGACCTGCTTCAGATCGAACTCCTGCTTGTCCATCTGGTGTTGCCTCCGTGCATCTCAGCGACTGGTCTAGACGTCCAGCACTATGCGCACTTCATATCCCACGCCGGTTTCCCTGATGGTCAGGTCATGGTAGGTGACGGCTTTGACGGCGCTTCTCAGCTCGTGGCGGGCCTGGTCCAGGGGCTCGCCCTCAATGGCGCCGCGCAGGCGGCCGTCTTCCATCGCCTCCACGCGCGCTGCCGCCGGGGCGAACTGGTCCGCCTCAAAGGCGAACAGCACCTCCTCCAGCCAGGCCACGAGCACCTCCTCCGGGCTGTCGCCGTCCACCTCCACGGGGCGGGTCTGCTCGTGCCCGACCGTCTCGGGGTCCAGCAAAGCCTCGATGAGCGCGGCGGCCGCCTGCTCGAACAGCTCGGGCAGGTCGCGGCCCCAGGCCCGGATGCCCACGTCGGCCGTGTGCTCGAAGGTATCATGCCCGCCGGTTGCCGCGCGCGAATCTGCCATGGCCGGCACCTCCCAATGCTTCCGCCGCGTACATGATTGAACAAAGCGGCTGCCGTTGCAACCCCATCCGCCTTGACGCGGGCGCTGATACCTGTACGATGGAGCGGGACCGAAACCGGGACAAAACGACGAGGACAGCGAGCCACGGCACGGCAGGAGCACAGATGAGAATCCTGCACACGGCGGACGTGCACCTGCAACGGAAAGGCGACGAGCGCTGGGGGGCGCTCGAGCGGGTGGTGGCCCTGGCGCAGCAGGAACAGGTCGGCCTGCTGGCGATCAGCGGGGACCTGTTCGACGCCGAGGTGGACGCAGAAGCCCTGCGTCCCGCCCTGCGCGCCCTGCTGGGCGGGCACCAGTTCCAGGTTCTGCTCCTGCCGGGCAACCACGACCAGCACGCTTACCGGCCGGGATTCTACTTCGGCGAGAACGTCCGCGTGCTGACGCAGCGTCAGCCCGTCCGCATCGGCAACACCAGCGTCATAGGCCTGCCCTACGGCGACCTTCGCGACGAACGGCTGGTGGCCGAGCTGAGGGCGTGCGGCGAAGCCGTCGCGAGCGCAGAGACCTCCATCCTGCTCTATCACGGCGAACTGCTGGACGCTCTGCCGGTGGACACCGAAAGGGCGGACTTCGGCCCGGAGGGTACGGCGCGCCACATGCCGGTGGCGTTGCGCTACTTCGAGGACGTGCCGGTGGATTACGTGCTGGCAGGCCATTTCCACTCCCGGTTCCAGGAGTGGGCCCTGCCCGGCGGCGGGTTCTTCGTCTACTCGGGCTCGCCCATCTCCATCACCCGGCGGGAGACCGGCCAGCGAGCGGTGAACCTGTTCGGCGTGGGCGAGCCGCCTCGAGCGCACATGCTGGACACGCCGCACTTCGAATATGTCTGCGTGCGACTTGACCCGTTCAGCGGGACAGATCCCCCGGAAGCCGTCCGGCAGCGCCTGACGGCAGCGCATCCGGCGGCCCGCATCCTGCTGGAAGTGAGCGGACACGTGGACGGAGAGGCCCTCGGGCGGACTGAAGAGGAGCTGGCTGCCGAGCTGGAGGAGTTGGCCGGAGGCTGCGCAGCTTTCACCTTCGCCGTCCGCGACGTCTCACGGCTGGTCGGCACCAGCCTGTTCAAGGAGTTCCGCGAACGGGCCGAGCGGCAGGCGGACGAGCCGGCGCGCCTGGAAGAGCTGACCCGGATCGCGCTGCAGGCAATGACGGAGGCGGGACTGTGAGGATTGCCGAGTTCTCCATACGGCGCTACGGCCCCCTGGGCGACACGGGGGCGTTGCGACCGGGCAGTTTCAGCCTGGTGTTCGCCCACAACGAGCAGGGCAAGACGCTGGTGGTCGAGGCACTGCTGCGACTGCTGTTGGGCAAGGGCGCGCGGGGTCTGGAGCGGATCGAACGCGTTGACGAGAGCCCCCAGGGCTATCTGGTCCTGCGCGAGAGGAACGGCACCGAACACAAGCTGCCCGAGGACGGCTCCCTGACAGATCTGTGGCCCCTGACCGCCGAGGACTGCCGCAACGTGTTCGTCATCCGCAACAGCGACCTGTCCATCGCCCGGGAGGCGGACTTCTACACCGGCGTGACCGACCGGCTGACCGGCCTGCGCACGCAGGAGATCGAGACCGTCCAGGATCAGCTCCGCGCCATCGGCAGGCTCACCGCCAAGGAACTGCGCATCTCCAACGCACAGGAGGACGGCAAGCTGAAGGACCGCCTGGAGGGGGCGCAGGAGCTGCTCGACGAAATCGGAACGCTGAGCGCGCGGCTCGAAGAGGAGGACTTCGACCGCATGGCCCAGCGCGCTGCCATCGTGGCCGAGCGCATCGAAGTGGCCGAGCAGGAGCACGAGCGCATGGACCTGGCCCGGCGTCGGGAGCAGTACCGGCGCGGTCGCGAAGCGCTGGCCGCCCTGCGCCAGGCCATGGACGAGGGGCGTGCCCTGGAGCCGTTCACCGCCGAAGAGGCCCAGCAGTGGCGCGACCTGGAACGCACCTTCGCGCAGGCGCGGAAGCGACTGAAGGAGCTGGCCGCCGAGGCCCGGCAGGCGCGCGACCAGATAAGGCAACTGGAGCGCGACGAACAGGAGGCGGAGCGCGAGTTGAAGACGCTGGAGCGGCGCCTGGAAGAGTCGGAGGAGCTCCGCCTGGAGCTGCGGGACTACGAGGAGCAGGCCCGCGCCGTCCAGCAAACCGCGGCCACCGCGCGGCTGGCGGCATGGGGCTGCGTCGGGCTGCTGGCGCTCACCGGGCTCAGCGTGGCGGCCGCCCTGCTGGGCCGGCCCTGGGCGATGGTGCTGGGCTTTGTATTCGGCGTGCCGGCGCTGGGGTGCGGGGCAGTGCTGTGGTGGCAGGCGCACCGTCGGGGGCGCGCCGCCGGGCACTTCGAGCGTATCCGCCACATGGCCTCCGCCATCGGCCTGGAAGCCGCCACGCGGGAGCAGTTAGTGGCTGGCCTGCGCAGCCTGGATAGCCGGCCTTCCGAGGCCCGTCAGCACCTGGCGGAGCTGCGCGCCGATGCCAAGGCTGCCCGCGAGAGAGCCCGCCGGATACAGCATAAGCGGATCCCCGCCGCCCGCGAGATGCACAGCGATGCTGCGCAGGGCATCGAGCACCTGCGGGCCTCCAGCGGTGTGCAGACCCGCGACGAGTACAAGGAGCAGCTCCAGCAGAAGGAAGCCATGCGGGCGGCCGCCAGGGAGAACGCCGCCGTGCTGGCCAGCCTGTTCGGGCAGAGCGAGACGGAGGAGGCCGGGTACGTGCAGCACTGGGAGCAGGCGCTGGAGCCGCTGAGCCAGTACAGCGACGCCGCGCCCGAGGTGGAGTACTCCGAGGAGGCCAACGCCGAGCTGCGCCAGCGCCTGGAGGCGCTGCGTCGGGAGCAGCAGGAGCTGCACCAGGCCATGGAGCACACGGCGCGCCAGCTGTCCGGCATCGCCGACCGGGCCAACGACATCCTGCACCCCGAAGACGACCACCTGCACGCCGACACGGCGCGCGACCTGGAGATCATCCGCCAGCGCACTGTTGAGTTCATCGAAGAGCAGGAGCACCGGGCGGAGTTGGCGCGCAGCGCCATCGGCATCTTCGACGCCATCCGCCAGGGAGAGCAGCAGAAGGTGGCCGACCAGTTCGGGCCGGACAGCGAGGCGAGCCGGCTGTTCGCCGAGATCACCGACGGCCTGTACAGCGAAGTCCTCTACAGGCGGGACGAGGACGGCCCGCGCATCTGCGTGCGCGCCGCCGACGGGCAGGTTCTGGACGCGCGCTGGCTATCCGGCGGGGGCTACGACCAGCTCTACCTGTCCATCCGGCTGGCCCTGGGGCAGGCGCTGCTGGGCGGCGAGCCGGGGTTCTTCGTCATGGACGACCCGTTCGTGAAGGCCGATCCGGTGCGCCTGCGCCGACAGCTTCAGGTGTTGCGGCGTATCGTCGGGCGGGGGTGGCAGGTGCTCTACTTCACCGCCAAGGGCGAGCTCCGCCAGGCGCTGGCCGGGGACGTGGAGGCGGGCGCCGTGACGCCGCTTTCACTGCCCGGCATCGAGCGGTAGCGACGCCTCCTCGCCGGCGAGTCGGCGGTTGTACCGACGCAGGTGCTCGCGGTACCGCCCGGGCAGCCGCCCGGTCTCGAATGCGTCCTCTATGCGACGGCGCTCGGCCTCGGGCAGCTCGGGCAACCAGCCTGCGGCGGACTCGCGGGGCAGCAAGGGCGCTCTGCCCTCCCACCGTCCTGCGGGCAGGCGCGACTCCTCGGCCGGCCGCTCGGGGGTGCCCGTCTGCCGGCCGGTCTGCGTCGCGCGGGCCGGCCCTTCCCGCGCGCCCGCCGCCGCGGAGACCGCCTGCCGCGCCGCTGCAATGAGCGAATCCAGTCCCCCGAGGATGCCCTGCTGCGTCTTCCACAGCGCCCCGCCCAGCTCCTGCCCCCGCAGCATCCGCGCCGAATCGCTCATCAGCTCGCCCACCTCCCCGGCTCCCGGCAGGCCGCCCGCGGCTTCCCTCAGCCCGGAGCGGATGCCCCCCTGGCGGGCGGCCAGCCGCTCGGCGGCCGGCCCGACAGCTTCGCCCCGCGCGGGACGGTCCGCCAGGGCCCGGCTGGCGCGGTTCAGGGCCGACTGGAGCGCGCGGATGATCCTCAGCTCCTCCAGGACGTCCATCGGCCGCCGTCTGTCCTCCTTGTCCTTTCTGGCCGGCGGGGGCGGTTGTTCGGACTCCGGCAGCCGCTCCCGCGCGCGCAGCACCTCCAGCAGGCCCTCCACAAGGGCCTCAACCGCCTGCTGGACGGGCACGGCGTCCCCGGGCCGGCCGTCGCGGACCAGCCCGGCGGCCCCCTCCACCAGCGCCGCAAGCTGCGCGAGAGCTTCCGGCCAGGCGGCCGTCGGGCCAATCTGTTCCAGCAGCGACCGGGCTTGCCGGAGGTATGGGCTCAGCCCCTGCTGCCGCTCCGCCAGCCGGGCGAGGCGCAGCCGCTCCGGCCGGGACAGGCGCTCAGCCTGGCCGAGGGCATCCGCCAGCGCATCGGTCTCAGTCCTCACCGCGCGCTGGTCGCTCAGCAAGTCGGTGAGAACCTGCTGAAGCTCGCCCCGGAGGCGCCTGCGCCGTTCCGCCTCCATGCGCTCCAACGTCCGTTCGAGCGCCGCCCGGGCCGCCTCCAGCCGGCTGCGCGCATCTGATTGCGCGGCCAGGGCCCGGCCCATCTGCTGCCCGGCAAGGGCCGCCACAGCCGCCCGCATGGCCTCCGCCGCCGCCTCCACGTGCTGCCCTGCCGGCTCACCACGCAGCTCAGCGGCCAGGGCCGCCGCGGACTCCGCCATCTGACGCTGCTCCTCGCCGAGGCGGCGGGCTTGGGCGTCCCCCGCCTGCGCGGCCAGCTCGCGCGTGCGCTCGAGCGCCTCCGTCTGCCGGGCCAGGAGCTCGTCCAGGGCCTCCGCCGCCCGGCGCAGTGCCGCCAGCCGCTCTGGCGCTCCCTCCCCCTCCAGCAGCACCGCCAGCCGGTCCAGATCCGCAACGACCTCCCGTTCGAGCGCGGCCGCGTCCCCGTAGCGGCCCTCGGCCAGCATGTCCCGGACGCGTTGCATATTCTGCACGATGAACTCGCGCCGACTGACCTCCAGGGCGCGCTCCACGGACTCCCGGCGCCCGGACTCCTCTGCCAGCGCCGTCAGCTCCAGCAGCCGCGCCTCGATGCGCGCCATGCGCGCGCGCAGTTCGTCCTGACGCGCGGGCAGTTCCGTCTGCGCCGCGGTCGCCGCAGCCACCAGCAGGCACACCGCCCATGCCGGCGCGACCCATCTCATTGCATCTCCTCCCGGCCCGCGCGTCGGGTCGTCTCCAGCACGTCCTGCTGCCCCCGGCGCACCTCGCGCACCGATGCCGTCACCGCAGCGTAGCCCTCCATCAGGAGCATGTTCGCCCGCACCCGTTCCATGGCGTTCAGCACCGAGCGGGCGGGCTCCGCCGCGCTTGCGTCGCGCCGCCGCAGCGTGATGGCCGCCCGCATCACTGGCCCGTCGGGCGCCGCCAGCTCCTCAAGCGGCTCAACGATTCGGGCGCGCCGCCGCCGGTGCACCGTCGGTTCGATCACACGATTGCTCAACATCTGCTCGAGCACCTGGTCGTAGCCCGCCCCAACGCGGCCCGTCTCCGACGCCAGTGCCGCTTGTCGGCGGGAGAGCTGCTCCAGGTCGGCATCCGCCTCTCCGGTCAGATCCGCAACGATCTCGCGCTGCGTGGCGATGAGCTGCTCCAGGTCGCGGCGGAGGTCCTCCTGGCGCAGCAGCAGCGCCTGCACCAGCTCCGCGTCCGTGACCAGCCGCAGTGAAACGGCCGCGCTGCGGGCCACGCCGGCCTCAGCGTCGGGGCGGTTGTCACGCGCGGCGGCCGCCAGCTCCAGCCGCCCCGCAGGGGGCAGTTCCCAGTGCCGCAGGTCCAGCAAGTGCTCTCGCCACACCTCCCGCCGGCCGCTGCCGGACCACAGCTCGGCGGTCGGCAGCTCCGCCGCTCCATCGCCCCCCCGATGGGCAGTCTCCAGCCACAGGCGGCTCAGACCATAGTCGTCCAATGCCTGCGCCTCCAGCACCACGGCTGCGTCGGGGGTCACCATGTCGGGAGCGCCTCGGGCGGCCAGCCGCACCTGCGGCGGCTCATCGGGCAGCGCGCGGATGTCCATCTTCACAGGCTCAGCGGACCCGATGCCGTGCACGTCAGCGAACTCGAATCGGCAGATCAGGTCCCGGTTCACCTCGAGGCTGCACCGTGCGGTGCGCGGGCCGGTCATCAGCATCGGTTGCGCCTCCCCCCTGCCCAGCCTCCAGGCGGCGCGTGAGAGCCGCGAGGTCGCCGTCAGCTCGACCGACAGACGACTGCCGACCGGCACCTGCAGGCCCTCCGAGCGCCAGGGTATGTCCAGCGGCGTCCGGCGGATGTAGTCAGGAAGCCGAACGGTCAGCCGTGCGGCAGCCAGCTCGGGCCGCGCGACCGGCTGCACCAGGCCCGGCTGACTGATGCCATCGCCACCGCGCGCCCGGACGGACAGCGCCTGCCGCACCGCCGGCACGGTGACGCTGAAGCGGCCCGCTTCGCGCCGGCCCATGGGCAGCTCACGCGCCCGGCCGCCCTCCTCCGGCCGGACCACCAGCGAGACCATTTGCGGCACGACGCCTGAGGCCCGGGCACTCACCTGAACGTCTTCCGCCCGCGGGACGAACCGCACTCCCTCCTGGAAGCCCACCAGGGCCAGCCGCGTGCGCCGCGGCCACTCGACCGGGCGCAGCAGCACGTTGCGACGGAACCACAGCCCGGCCGCACGGGGATAGGCCAGCCCGAAGCCAACGGTCACCAGCGCCACGGCCGCCCCGAACAGCAACCACCGGCGCGGCCGTTGCCAGCGCAGCAGGCGCGGAGGTACGATGCCCGCGGCCTCCCGCTCGGCGCGGGCAAGGACCTCCCGCCGCAGGGCCGCCGAACCGCCGCCCGCCGCTCCGCCGGCGAAGCTGAGCGCGCTGGCCAGCAGGTCCTCACACGGCCGGCGCCGCTCCAGTTCCAGAGCCACCGCATGGTCGGTGAGCCGCCGCAGGAGGGGATGCAGCACGCCGCGGCCCACCTGCCAAAGCACCGCCGCCGCCCCCGCGCAGAGCAGCACCAGGCGCGTGCCGAACCGGAAGCGCAGCGCCCTGTCCAGCAGGAGATCGAGCGCGACCAGCGCGCCGGCCAGACACAGCGTCCGCCCCAGGCCGCCGGCTGCCAGCACGAGGCGCAGCAACGCCTTCAGTTCGCCGATCCTTGACTCCAGAAGGCGGGGGCGTTCCACGGGCCGGGCTCCCAGTGCGTGAGAGGGCAACAGAGGCGCTCCGAGGCGGCGCAAAAGCATTTGCGCCCGCATGTGCGATTGCCTATAGTATTATAGCCTGCCGGGAGGAGACGGCGAAGAGCCCTGCGGAAGACCGAGGAGCACATGGCTGAGATCAAGGAACACCACGGGAACCTGGATGCCGGCGGCAAGCGGTTCGCCCTGGTGGTGAGCCGCTACAACGAGTTCTTCTCCAGCCGGCTTCTGGACGGCGCCGAGGATTGCCTGCTGAGGCACGGGGCGGCCCCGGAGGACGTGGAGGTCTTCCGCGTTCCGGGCGCCTTCGAGCTGGCGCTGGTCGCCCACAAGGTGGCGCAGACGGGGCGGTTCAGCGCCGTCGTGTGCCTGGGCGCCGTGCTGCGGGGACAGACGCCGCACTTCGAGTTCGTCGCCTCCGAGGCGGCCAAAGGAGTGGCCCGAGTGGGCCTGGAGACGGGCGTGCCCACGATATTCGGCGTGATAACCACTGATACCGTCGAGCAGGCCGTGGACAGGTCAGGCGCCAGGGCCGGCAACCGCGGGGCGGAGGCCGCCCTGGCCGCCATCGAAACGGCCGACCTCCTGGAGAGTATCTCCGGCGGGTGAGCCGGCCGGCGGCCTGCCTCCCCGGCTCGCTGCCGGAGAGAGCCGGGAAACTCACCGCCTCCGTATCGCCCTTCATCGCGACGGGCCGACGGTGTTTGTGGAACCGGTCAGGTCGTATGCCGGGACCGTTCCGGCCAGGCGTTCAGCGCGGTGGAGATCCTTGAGAAAAGAGACCCAGGCAAGGGAGCTGGCCCTTCAGGCGCTCTACCAGCGCGACCTGGTCGAGGGCCGGTCGCTGGAGGAGCTCCGGCATTACTGCATGGAGCGGGGCCAGCCGCAAGTGGCCCAACTCGCCTGCGAGCTGGTGGAGGGCTGCGTCGAACGCCAGCCCGTCCTGGACGGCATCATCCGCCGCACCGCCCGTAACTGGGAGCTGGACAGGATGGCCACCAGCGACCGGAACATACTGCGCCTTGGGGTCTACGAGCTTCTCTACAGGCCCGACACTCCGCCGAAGGTTGCCATGAACGAAGCCATCGAACTGGCCAAGAAGTACAGCACCCAGGACTCGCCGACCTTCGTCAATGGCGTCCTCGACCGCATCTACACCATGCATAGAACGCAGATCATCGAAGCCGACCCGGAGTAGCGCGCGGACCTGCACGTGCACTCGAACGTGAGCGACGGTTCGGTGCCGCCGCGGGAGGTGCCCGTCCTGGCCGCCGAAGCCGGCCTGGCCGCCATCGCCCTGACCGACCACGACTCCGTTGACGGAGTGCCCCCCGCCAGAGAGGCCGGGCAGAAGGCCGGCGTGATCGTCATCGCAGGGGTTGAGCTGACCGCCTATGCGCCCGCCTCCGGGCAGGGGCGCGAGATGGAGGTCCACGTGGCCGGTCTGTTCCTGGACACCGACAGCGAGGAGCTGAACGGAACGCTGCTGGATCTGCGCGAGGCGCGCGTCGAGCGGGTGCGCCGCATGGTGGGCAAACTCGAGAAGATGGGCATCGTGGTGGACTCCGGGGAAGTGCTCCGCCGGGCGGAGAACGGCGCGGTCGGTCGTGGCCACCTGGCACAGCGGCTGGTCGAGCGCGGCTACTGCCGCGACATCCGGGAGGCCTTCGACAGTTACCTCTCGGAGGATGCCCCGGCCTACGTGCCCAAGAGGCGGCTTACACCGGCGGAGGCCATGGAGCTGGTGCATGCGGCCGGCGGCGCGGCGGTGTTGTGCCACCCGGCGCTGCTGGAGAACGTCGAGGAGCGCATCCCCCGACTGGTGGAGGCCGGACTGGACGCCATCGAGGTCCATTACCCCTCGCACAGCGCCGAGGACGAAGCACTCATGATGGAGCTGGCCCATCGCCACGATCTGCTGATCACCGGCGGCAGCGACTTCCACGGCAGCCTGAAACCCGATATCCGCATCGGCCAGGAGGCCGTCTCGCTGGTGGAGCTGCACAAGCTGCAAGAGCGGGCCCTGTCGCTGGCCTGAGAGTCGGCCGGGCCCACCCCGAGTCATGAACGGATCGAGAGATGACCCCCTTTGGCCTGTTCAAGAAAGAAGAGGAAGAACCGGAGGCCGCCGCCGGCGAGGCCCAGAGCAAGGGCCTGCTGGGCAAGCTGCGCGCCGGACTGGCCAAAACGCGCGACAAGGTGACCGGCGGCCTCCGCAGCGCGCTGGCCGCCACAAGGACGCTGGACGATGAACTGCTGGAGGAGATCGAGGAGCAGCTCTACGTGGCGGACATCGGCCCCCGGGCGGTCATGCGCCTGTGCGGGCAGCTGCGCGAAGCACACCAGGAGGGCCGCCTGAAAGGCCCGCAGGAGGTGATGGGCTTCCTGAAGGAAGCCATACGCGAGGAGCTTGCCGGGTGGGACACCTCGCTTCACCTGCCGGAGGACGGCACGGCCGTCATCATGGTGGCGGGGGTGAACGGCTCCGGCAAGACGACAACCATTGCCAAACTGGCGCGGCGGTTCCTGGGCCAGGGCAGCTCGGTGCTGCTGGCCGCCAGCGATACGTTCCGCGCGGCGGCCGTCGAGCAACTGGGCATCTGGGCCGAGCGAGTCGGCGCCGACATGGTGAGCAACGAGAGCGCCGACCCGGCGGCGGTGGCCTTCGACGCGGCCGACAAGGCGCTGGCCCGCGACTACGACGTGCTGATCATTGACACCGCCGGCCGGCTGCACACCCGACGCAACTTGATGGCCGAGCTGCAGAAGATCAGCCGCGTGGTGGGCAAGAAGATCTCCGGCGCCCCCCATGAGACGCTGTTGGTGCTGGACGCCACAACCGGCCAGAACGCCGTCAGCCAGGCCCTGCGCTTCGACGAGAGCATCGAGCTGACCGGCATCGTGGTGGCCAAGCTGGACGGAACCGCCAAAGGCGGCGTCATCGTGGGCATGAGGGACCAGGTGGACATCCCGGTGAAGTTCGTCGGCGTGGGCGAGGCCATGGACGACCTGCTGCCGTTCGAGCCGGACGAGTTCGTAGAGGCGCTGTTCGACTGACCTGCCTTCCAATCCCCCGGCAGAGGGGAAACTGACCATGGAGTTCGAACAGATACGGCAGCTCTTCGACGATTACGTGACGCCCAACTACGTGCGCAACCCGATCGCCTTCCTGCGAGGCCAAGGCTCGCAGATATGGGACACCCGGGGCAACCGCTACGTGGACCTGATGCCCGGCTGGGGCACCACGGTGCTGGGCCACTGCCACCCCCGTGTGGTGACGGCCGTGCAGCGCCAGGCGGGGATGCTCCTGCACACGGACAACACGTTCTACATCCCGCTCCAGGGCGAGCTGGCGCGCCAGATCAGCCGGCACAGCTTCGGTGGCAAGTGCTTCTTCTGCAACAGCGGCGCGGAGGCCATCGAGGCAGCCATCAAGCTGGCCAGGCTCCACAAGCAGGAGCAGAACCGCTACAAGATCGTCACCATGCTGGACTCCTTCCACGGCCGGACGATGGGCGCCATCACGGCCACCGGGCAGGAGAAGTACCACAAGGGCTATCTGCCGCTGGTGCCGGGATTCTCCCACGTGCCGATGAATGACCTGGCGGCCCTCGAGAAAGCCGTGGACGAGCAGACCTGCGCGGTCATCGTCGAGCCGGTCCAGGGCGAAGGCGGAGTGAACCCGGCCGATCCGGACTACATGGTCGGGCTGCGCGCGCTGTGCGACGAGCGGGACCTGCTGCTGATCCTGGACGAAGTCCAGACCGGCATGGGCCGCACGGGCGAGTGGTTCGCCTACCAGCATTACGGGATCGAGCCGGACATCATGACCCTGGCCAAGGCGCTGGGCAGCGGGGTGGCCATCGGCGCCATGGTGGCGCAGCCGGAGGTGGCCGAGAGCCTGAGCGCCGGCACGCATGCCTCCACCTTCGGCGGCAACCCGCTGGCATGCGCGGCGGGGCTGGCCACGTTCCGCACCATTGAGGATGAGGGCCTGCTGGCGACCTGCCGCGAGACTTCCGAGTACCTGTTCGGGCGGCTCAACCAGATGGCAGAGCGGCTCTCCATCGTCCGCGAGGTACGCGGGCGCGGCATGATGTGCGGCATGGAGCTGGAGCGGGGCGCGGAGGCCGTCTTCCGCTACTGCCTCCAGCAGCGGGTGCGCGTCAACTACACCCACCAGACCGTGGTGCGGCTGCTGCCCGCCATCAACGTGCCGCGCGACCTGCTGGACGAAGGACTGAGCATGCTGCAAGAAGCACTTGAGAAGGCCGAGCGAGGCGAGATATGACCGCTGAGAACAAGCCCATCCACCTGGTGACGCTGCTGGACTGGGACGCCGAGCAGATCCGCGACGCGCTTGCGCTGGCCCATCGGCTCAAGGCCGCAGCCCGCCGGGGCACTCTCCAGCCCATTCTGGAATGCAAGACACTGGCGCTGCTGTTTGAGAAGGCGTCCATGCGCACACGCGTTTCCTTTGAGGTGGCCATGACCGAACTGGGCGGGCACGTCACGTATCTCTCCAAGGAAGACGTGAACCTGGGCGTGCGCGAGCCCATCAAGGACGGCGCGCGAGTGCTGTCACGCTACGTGAGCGGCATCGCGGCCAGGACCTATCGGCACGCCACCGTGGAGGAGCTGGCGGCCTACTCGGACGTGCCGGTGATAAACGCCCTCAGCGACCGGGCGCACCCCTGCCAGGCGCTGGCGGACATCCTGACCATCCAGGAGAAGTTCGAGGCGCCGGAGAGCCGCAAGATCGCCTTCATCGGGGACGCCAACAACGTGTCCCGCTCCCTGGCCGTCGCCTGCGCGAAGCTGGGCTACCGGTTCACCATCGCCTGCCCGGAGGGCTACCGGTTCGACCTGGACTTCCTGTCCGATCTTGAGCAGATGGCCGAGGCGGCCGGGGGCAGCATCACCGTCACCGGCTCGATAGCCGACGCCGCGGCGGGGGCCGACGTGCTCTACACCGACGTCTGGACGAGCATGGGCCAGGAGGAGGAGGCCGAAC
>CAYFVS010000161.1:0-3970 GCA_964346565.1 uncultured candidatus Brocadiaceae bacterium
TGGAGCATCGCCTGCGTCGGCGCGCCTTGCACCCGACCCCGCGGCGCTCCCAACGCGACCAGATCCAGTTCCTCAACAGGCCACTAGCAACCCGGCTCACCCAGCGGGAGGGTCATGCCGTCCCGGGCGGCCGTTACCTCCAGGCCGAGTTCGGCGCTCAGGGCGCGGGCGAGTTCCTCCGGTCCAGCTTCGAGCATGGTCATCCCGAAGTGCGTCAGAACAGCCTTCTTGGGCCGCACCTGCTCGATGACCCGGCGGGCTCCTGCCAGGCACAGGTGCAGGATCCTGGCCTCCCGATACGGCTCGTGGCGCACGACGTTCACCACCAGCACGTCCGCGCCGGCGTAGGCCCCTCCCAGTCCGTCCCAGTATTCCGTGTCCGTCACGAACCCGACCGTCGGCCCTCCCTGTGGGCGGAAAACCACGCCATAGGTCTCGGCTGAGTGGCGATGCGGCGGCGAGGTCGAGAAGGTCAACGCATCGCCCGGCCGGTCGCCGGCCGGGGCGATGGCGTAGGTCTGCTCTGCCTCCAGGACGACCACTTCCTCCAGTCCCTCCCGCACGTAGCCGAGCACGACCGGGTCCTCCCCGGCCAGGCACTCCCGCGGCGCGTACAGGCGGCCGCGGCGGCGGAACCCGCCCAGAGTCATGGCGTCCAGCATGGCGTTGACGTCGCCGGAGTGGTCTATGTGCGAGTGGGTCAGCAGGATGGCGTCCAGGGAGGTGGGCGAGACGGGCGGCTGCACGGCGGCGCAGCGCACCAGCGTCCCGGGGCCGGGGTCCAGCAGGACGCACACCCCTTGCAGGCACACGACGGTGCCGGCCGAACTGCGCAACTGACGCGCCATGACAAAGCGTGCCCCGGCGGTCCCCAGGAACCTGACGCAATCCTCTGGCATGGCACTGATCCTCCAGGCGGCGGCAGACCCTTCATTGTAACCACCGTGGCAGCGGGCTTGCCAAAGGGAGGCATGGCGGGAAGGAGCGCCGCCGCGCGGGGTGTGCAAGAATGAGACGGCACAGTTTGTGCTCGGAGTGACGGTAAGTCGCGTAAGTCTTTGTATTGCAAGCAGTTGGCCCGTGCCGGCGAGGGTCGAAAGGGCGGCACCGTATTTGCGGCCATGCATCTGGGCCGTGCCTGTGCCATCCTGACGGAACAGCGCACCGGCCGGTAACCGATGACTCTGACGACGCGCGAGGGCAAGGAACGAGCATGAACATCTGGCGCCAGATCGGTGCAGTGACCGGCGGGGCGCGGAAGCAAGCGCGGGGGCAGGCCCTGGTGGAGTTCGCGCTGGTGCTCCCCGTGTTTGTCCTGCTGGTGTTCGGGGCCTTGGAGTTCGGGCGCGCATACTACGACATGCACTTGCTGACCAGCGCGGCACGGGAGGGCGCCAGAACGGGCTCTCTGCCGGATAAGCTGGAAAGCGACGTACAGAGCACGGTGGACGACTTCTTGACGCGCGTGGGCCTGAACGGCACATGGACCACCAGCGTCACCGTGGAGGATGAGAGCGGAACACAGCGGCCGGGAGGTCTGGCAGATGCCATAGAGGGAGACCTGGTCTTCGTGACGGTGAGCTACGACTTCCGCGTTCTGGTCGGCTCGCTACTGCCCGGCTTCTCGGGAACTGTCGCATTGCGCGGTCGGTGCGCATTCCGGCACGAATGACCGACCGGTTTGACCGGTCTTGTCTGCATATGCCCGTGGGTGCCCGTCGGACCCTTCGTCCCGGGCCGTAACGCGAGGGAGGGATCGGCCTGTGAAGAACAAACGCGCGTTTATCTACTTGGGTGCAGGTATCGTGTGTGCCGCAGTGGCAGCCTATGCCGCCTACAGACACCTCTCCGCAGCCACTGGCCCAGGGGCGCAGGCACCGCGAGAGCGGGTGCTGGTCGCCCTGCGGGAGATCGGCTTCGGCGAGCCGATCAAGATCTACGGGCAGGAGGAGGAGGATCCCAACGCCCGATTGCTTCCGTGGCCGGAGCAGTGGCTGCCGGACGGGTCCATCCGAAGCGTGCGCGACCTGGGCGGCACTGACTGGGTGGCCCGCGAGCCCATGGTCAAGCACGAGCCGGTGCTGAAGGCCCGCCTGGTTGCCAGGAAGGACTTCATCCCGCAGGAGATGTACCTGCAGCGCGTCCGCGTGCCGGAGGAGGACGTCAAGACCGGAATGCTGCAGGCGGGCATGAGGGTGGACGTGCTGGAGATCGTCGACAACAAACCCCGGGAGTTCATGCGTTGCGTGCGTGTTTGCGCTGTCGGCAGCCGCGACCGGGTGGGCAAACCCCCGCCGGACATGGGGGAAGTCAGCCCGAACGTGTTCCTGCTGCTGAAGAAGAAGCACCGTCTGACGTTCCTGGACGCCCAGCTTGCCCACCAGTTCCGGCTGCTTGAGGCCGCCGGACCGTGCGAAGAAGGGCCGGTGCTCGTCGAACAGGAGAGCGAGGAGGTCATCCGCACCCGCGAGGCAGAGGGGCGCCTGAGCAAGGCCGCTGAAGCCGTGGCCTCTGGCCGCTATGACCACGCGCTGGCCGCCCTGGACGAGGTGACCGACCAGTACGGGGACCTGCCGGAGGTCGTCTCGAAGGCCACCGAGGCGCGCAAGAAGTGCCTTCAGCAGATGGCCGACCAACTGCTTGCCCGCGCGCACTCCGCCGTGGAGCGGAGGGACTACGGGGAGGCGCTCTTGATGCTGGAGCGCATCGAGTCGGACTGCCCCATGGCCTGGGGTTCGGAGAAGGTGCAGCAGGTGTACTCCACGGCTCAGCAGGGCTCCGAGCAAGAGCAGCGTCTGGGCCGGTTCCGCGAACTGAGCGGACAGGCGCAGGCTGCTCTGAAGGTGGGCAACCTGCCGGAGGCAGAGCAGCACCTGGCTCAGATGGGCCAGATCCTGGAACGGGGCCTGGCGGCGGCGCCCAACGGGAGCGTCCCCGCGGAGGTCTATCAGGCCCTGGGCCAGCAGCTCGAGGAGGCGGAAGCTGACTACCGGTTGAACAACAGACAGGTTTTGGAATCGTTTTTGAAGCGGGGTGAATACGAGCGTGCTCGTGAGAAACTGAGACAGATTCTCCGGGAGTATCCGGAGCACCCGGCCAACGAGGAGCTGGAGAGCATGGTCGAACAAGCGGAAATCGCCGGATCCACTGAGCCAGAGAACTGACGACCGAGGCGAACGATGCCTGAACTCAACCTGCTTGTCATACACCCCAACGAGCAGTACTGCCGGGCCATCATCGAGACGTTTGCCAAGTACGATCCCGAGATGACGCTGGAAGCCATCGCCGACCTGCGAGAGGCCCCCAACCGGGTTGTTGAGGAGGAGCCGTCCATCGTGGTGGTGGGGGTGGACACGCCGAGCGACCCCGCCCTGAAGACCATCGAGAGCATCAACGCCGGCCCCGCCGACGTGGGCATCATAGTGGTGAGCAAGGAACCCAGCCAGGAACTGCTGGTCTCGTGCATGAGGGCCGGCACTGATGAGTTCATCGAGTTCCCGGTGGACCAGGAGGAGCTGGGCAAGGCGATGCAGAGCCTGCTGCGGCGCAAGGGCATAGCCAGCGGCGCGGAGGGCATGGTGGTGGCCGTCTTCAGCGCGACCGGCGGGGTGGGCGTCACCTCGGTGGCCTGTAACGTGGCGGTGGGCATAGCCCAGGAACTGCGCGCGCAGAACGCGTGTTGCGTCCTGGACATGAACATGCAGTTCGGCTCGGTGGCCCTGGCGCTGGACGTGCGGGAGTTCACCCACACCCTGCTGGACGCCGTGCAGGAGCAGGAGAGGCTGGACGAGAACCTGCTGCGTAGTTTCATGAGTCGCCATCCCAGCGGAGTGAGCGTGCTGCCCGGGCCGCTGAGCGTGGCGGACCTGGAGGGGATGGACCCGTGGGGCGTGCGCTCGGTGATCCGGCTGTGCCGCAAGATCTACCGCTACACGGTGCTTGATCTGCCGCACGTGATTGACGACTGCTC
>CAYFVS010000162.1:0-2528 GCA_964346565.1 uncultured candidatus Brocadiaceae bacterium
AACGTCTACCGCGACACCGTCCAGATCGCCACGGACGTCACTGTCAGCCAGTACAGCGACACGGGCCTTTCGCCCTCGACGCAGTACTGCTACACGGTGACGGCGGTGGATACGTCGGAGAACGAGAGCGAGGAGTCCAACCAGGCATGTGCGACCACGGAGGAAGGCGTCGAGCCGACCACCTGCCACGTGGACTCGATCACGTGTGGCACCGAGAGCGCCGGCGGCGGCTACAGCCGGGGCCGCGTCGAGGTCGTCATCAAGGACGACCTGGGCAGCCTGGTGGCCAACGCCGAGGTGACGGGCACCTTCACCGGCGACATCAACGAGATCGCTTCGGCCACCACCAACCAGGACGGCCTGGCGGTGATCCTGAGCGTCGGCACTGCGCGTCCGCTCAAGAACTACACCTTCTGCGTGGACGACGTCACTCACGCGACGCTGACCTATGACTCGAACGACAACGTGGAGACCTGCGACAGCCTCTGACACCAGTCGGTTGCTGAAGCTCTGAGCAGACACATCACGCGGCCCCGGTCCTCCCGTCCCGCAAAGGCGGGAGGGTCGGGGCCGTCCCATGCGTGGGGGCGAGGCGAGCGACGGCGGGGCGTGGCGCCGACTCGTTCAGGGCGCTTCGAAAGCATTCACCACGTGGCGCACTTCCTCGGCGCGGCCCTTGCGGTCAAGCGTCACGGCCACCACGTCGAAGCGCAACGCGACCTCCTCCTCGTGCAGCCCGTAGAGGGTGCAGTACTCCTGAGCGGCCTGCGCGATGTGATGCTGCTTGCGGCGGTTGATGGTCTGGAGGGGATCGCCCATGGCCGGATGGGTCAGGGCGCGCACTTCGACGAACGCCACCGTGCCGTTGCGGAAGGCGACGATGTCTATCTCCCCCCGGCGGGCGCGGAAGTTGCGCGTCAGGATGCGGTAGCCGCTACGGCGCAGGTGGCGGGCGGCGGCTTGCTCGCCCACGCTGCCCCTCTCGGCCCTGCTTGCGGCCGCACCGGTCGCCAGGCCCGCGATCCGTTTCAGCCAATGCCACACCATCTTCCGCTCATCTCGGGGGGCTCCTACACGCGCAGGTCAGGGCCAACCATCTCCACCAGCGCGTCGCGCCTGGCCTCCATCAACTCACGGTCGCCGCAGGCTTCCACGTAGAGGCGCAGCAGGTCGCCCGCGCCGCCCTCGGTGCCGCTCTTCCTCATGCAGAACCACCAATCCCTGGCTTCGGCGCGCACGTCGGCCACGCTCAGCTCCAGTCCCTGCGGCGGGTAGCTCTCCACCAGGCGGCAGCGATCGTCCACCACCACGTATATGCGCTGGATCTCGTCGGAGAACCGACGGGTTGCCTCTTCGATGACGCCCTCGGCGGGGCGCTCGGGGGGCAGCTCGAAGTTAATCTCCCCCGACTCGAAGTAACGGCTCCGGGGCTCGGCCAGTATGTCGGACAGCGGCCTGCCCTCGGCGTGCAGCTCGGCCGTCAGCTCCAGCATCAGCAGGCCCGCCATCATGCCGCTGTCGCTGCACCAGAACTCGCGGAACATGTAGTGACCGGAATGCTCCGCCCCGAAGGCTATCTGCGGGTCGTCGTACATGATGGCCTTTATCTTGCCGTACCCTACGGGCGTCATCACGGCACCGCCCTCGCCCAGCACGTCCTGCCGGTCCCCCAGCGTGTCGGCAACGGCCCAGCTTGATGCCAGGTTGAACGCGATCTTGACGTCCGGGCCGATCTTGTCCCGCAGCCGCCTGCCCACCATGGTGGTCAGAAGGGGGGGACTGACCATGCGGCACTGCTCGTCCATTACCGCCACCCGGTCGGCATCCCCGTCGAAACAGATGCCCACGTGGCTTTCCGACCGCTCGACCAGGTCAGCCAGCATCTGCTGGTACTCCCGCTGGAGCGGGTTGGGTATGATGACGGGGAAGCTGCCGTCGGGCACCTCGTTGCTGAACGTCCAGTCGAACTGAGGGGCTATCCGTGCGAACTCGCCCAGGATGCGACCGCCCATTCCGTTGCCCGCCTCCACGGCGATGCGCAGGGGCTCGGAGGCCCCTTCGGCGGCGGCCTCGAAGTCGCAGTTGCCCCGCTCGATGATGGTCCGGATGTAGTCCGGGGCGAACTCCTGCCACGCGAGCCGCTCGGGCACGGCGTGCTTCTTCAGCCCCAGGGCAATGCGCTGCATTTCGTCCTCCGGGCGGGGGGCCGGCTCCTCGACCGCCAGCGACAGCGGCTTGCCGGCGCGCCCGAACATCTTGAACCCATTGTTGTCCCTGGGGTTGTGAGAGGCGGTGATCATCACGCTGCCGTCAATCAGGTCGGAGTACTTGGCCGGCAGAAAGCCCACCAGCTCCGTGCCCGCCCGGCCCATCATGATGGGTCGGCACCCGCCGTCCTCCAGGCCGTTGCGCAGACCCTCGGCCAGCACCGGACCGCTCAGACGCATGTCGTGACCGATGGCCACGTTGACCGGATGCACCGCCGTTGTCAGGCAGAAGGCGTCGGCCAGCAGCAGGCCCAGATCCAG
>CAYFVS010000163.1:0-14103 GCA_964346565.1 uncultured candidatus Brocadiaceae bacterium
AACCGCTCTCCCGTCTCGGGAACCGTCGGGCGGGTGCAGTACTTCCCCGGCAGCTTCCATGACGCCCGGAGCCGTCGCGCCGCCACGCAGAATGAGCACAACCTGCTGGGCATCGAGACGCTCGGGGGGCGTCGGGTGCTGGTCAACCAGATAGCCGGCATGGTCGCCAGACGCATCGTCTGTGGGGCCAGAACGGGGCAGCCGCTGGAGGCCGGCCAGCGCTTCGGCATGATCAAGTTCGGCAGTCGGGTTGAACTGTATGTGCCGCAGGCGGACAAAGTGCAGGTGAAGGTCCAACCTGGCGACAAGGTCCAGGGCGGGGCGGACGTCCTGGCCGCCTACGTAGTCTGAGTCTCCACCGTGCAACTCCGGCAGAGGGACGTGATGAACACCCCGCGAACCCATTGGCTGCTGAGCGTCGTCACGGCCGCGATGGTTTTCCTGGGCCCAGCAGGCGCGGCCGAGCCGGACTTGAGCCCCCTGTTCGACCACGCGCTGGAGGTGGCCGCTTCGGCGCCGGGACCCAGGCAGGAGGTGGAGGCCCTGCTGGCCGCCGCGCAGGGAGCACACGACGCCGGATGTCCCGAACACTGCCGCAGGCTGCTGCAGAGGGCCGTCCAGGTTGCCGAGGGAACGACAGGGCCCCATGGCGCCTTGCTGCACGTGGGCAAGAAGAGCCTTGAATGCGGGCTCACTGACCTGGCGGACCAGATAGCAGCGAAGATCCAGCAAGGGCCCTCTCGCCTGGAGCTGCTGCTGACGACCGCCGAGGCCCTGGCAGGTTCCGGGGATGAGGCAGGCGCGCTGGAACGGCTGTCCAGCGTGACCGCCCCCGCCGGCCGCCATGGGGCGACTCACCGAGCCGACTGGTTGGCCCGCGCGGCCCAGGTCATGTTCGGCCTGGGGCGCAACGAGCAGGCCGTGCCCCTTCTGGCGCAGGTGGCGTCGGCCGCTCGTGAACTGGAGGATCCGCGGGAGACGGACCGTGCCCTCTTCCCGGTGGTGGTAGGCTACGCGCGCGCCGGGCGGCTTCAGGAGGCGGTGGAGCTGGCCGACCAGATGCAGGAGACCCGCGAGCGCGCACACGCCCTGTTGGAAGCATGTCTTCTGCTGCGCTCGAAGGGAGACCGGACCGGGGGCAACGTCCTGTGGCAGCATACGCTGGCCGCCGTCGAGCAGATGAGCCCCGAACAGCGGGTGCAGGAGTTGTTGGAACGCACCGCCGGCTATGCGGAACGCTTCGGCCCGGAGGTGATCGAGGAACTCCTCGGCGAGGCCGAGAGACTCGCCAGGGACCACGGCCTGCTGTACGGACCGACGGGGGTCTACAATCGCATCGCGATGCTGCACGCGGACATGGGGCAGTTCGAGCATGCCATCCGCCTGGCGGAGGATGGGGGCGACGTGGTCGCTCTGTGCACCTACCAGGTGAAAGACGCCCTGGCGGCAGCGGCGAAGGGCCAGATCGAGCGGGCCGGCCGGTTGCTGGAGCGGATGGAGCCCGACCGGGTGCGCTATGCGGGTCCGAGGAACGTGCGCGTGCTGGCGCAGCTGTGGAGGCGCCTGCATCCGGAGGCGACGGCAGCGGACACGGCCTCCGTGAGATCGGAGTACTTGCGGGGCTACGTGCGGATGCTGCTGGCGAAGGAAGCCGCCGAGGAGGGCCGCCTGGCTGCGGCGCAGGAACTCATAGACACCATGGAACCGGGAAGGACGCGCCAGCAGACACTGCACGAGACCGCCCTGGCTGCCCTGCGGGGCACAGCAAAGACCCACACACAGCAGATCGTCGCCTTCGCCCGGGAGGCAGCAAAGGAGCTGGTCCAGCACGAGGACAAGCTGGGCGTGCAGCGCGAGGTCGCCCTGCGCTGGGTGCGAGAGGGCAACACGGAGGCAGCGGCCCGCGTGCTGGATGAGATCCGTGAACAGACCCAGCATTGGCGCAACGCCGAGGGTCAGGCCAGGATACTGAACAACGCGGCGATCGTTCAGATGGCCCTGGGCAGGCAGGAAGCGGCCTGCCAGACGGCGCGCACGGCCATGGGGAAGGCCCAGCAGATCCCGTGTGCAGGATGCCGCATACAGGCGATCCGGGAGATAGTCGAGGAGTTGCGCGCGACCGGCGAACCGAGGCTGGTGATAGCCGGGCTGGAGGGAGTCGAGTACCCTTCCGACGCCATCAAGCACGCCACCAAGACCCTGGAGGCGATGCCTGTCCTGAGCCGCGAGCAGCGCCTTGCCATCCTGCGCCTGGCCCTCCGAGGCGCCTTGCGCGTCGTGGGCGGGGCCGCCCGCATGGAAGGCCTGATGCAGGTTGCCCGGAGCTACGCCAGGCAGCGGCTGGAGCCGGACGCCGAAGCGGTCGCGCTGCTGTCCGAGCAGCCCGAACCGTTCGTGCCCCCTGAGACCGAATCGCGCAGGCCGCGCAGACCGACGCACGACCGGGCGTTCCTGGTCTTCTTCACGCGCGAGGGTTGCGCCATGTGCCGGGATGTCCATCAGCTGCTGGGCAGCGTCATGAGCGAGACCCCCTACGTGAAGCTGCGCACGTACGACCTGGACAACGACGAGGACGCGGCGGTCATCAACAAAGCCCTGTGCCAGGCGCTGGGCGTGCCTGAGCGGGACCACCTGGTGGCCCCCGCCATCTTCTCCGCGCGCCAGGGGCTGGTAGGGCGCGAGATCACCCGGGAGACGCTGATCAAGCTCATCAGGGATTGCCGCGGTCGGCCCAGCCCGGACGAGCTCTACGCGTCGAAACGCAGCTCGGCCCGCACCGCGCTGCGCAGCAGCTACGAATCCCTGGCTCTCCTGCCGGTGCTCTGGGCGGGCCTGGTGGACGGGGTCAACCCGTGTGCGTTCACGGTGATCATCTTCTTCCTGTCCTACCTTGCCTACGTGGGCAAGAGCCGGGCACAGATAGCCTGGGCCGGCGGCATCTTCACGGCGGCAGTGTTCGTCACTTACTTCGGCGCGGGTCTGGGGCTTGCGGGTCTGGTGGGGCTGGGCCAGAGGTGGTCCGACGGTTTCGCCCGGGCCCTCTACGCCATCACCGCTGTGCTGGCCGGGGTGGCCGCTGGCCTCAGCCTGTCGGACGGGCTGAAGTGCCTGCGGGGCCGGGCTCGGGAGATGACATTGTCCCTGCCGGAGGCGCTGAAGAGCCGCATCCGCCTGACCATAAGCCGCCGCACGCGGCTGGGGCTGACCATCGGAGCCACGGCGGTCCTGGGAGCGGTGGTGGCGCTGTTCGAGCTGCCCTGCACCGGGCAGATGTACCTGCCCACCATACTGTACGGTCTGCGCAGCCTGCCGGGCCGGGTGTGGGGGCCGGTCGGCTGGCTTCTACTATACAACTTCTGCTTCGTTCTGCCGTTGGCAGGGATCTTCGTTGCCGTGCTGTTCGGGCTGACTTCCGAGGACCTGACTGCCTGGTTTCGGCGGCACATGGCG
Source organism: uncultured candidatus Brocadiaceae bacterium (assembly GCA_964346565.1). Lineage (GTDB taxonomy): Bacteria > Planctomycetota > Brocadiia > SM23-32 > SM23-32 > JAWOCH01. The sequence continues at coordinate 3,451 of CAYFVS010000163.1, forward strand.
CTGACCAAATTCGCCATGGCCAGTGTGTTCGCGCTGCTGGCGGCGCTGATGGTTCATCAACTGCTCAGCCCGCTTGCCTGACACCGGCGGGCGGGTGCCGCGGTGAACCTTCCGCTGCCCGCCCCGACTAAAGGTTCGGTGGCGGAGCGTGCGCCCGTGCACGTGCCGCCGCCTGCGTCCCCTGCGGCGCAGACCTTCCACACACATACGAAGGCGGCAACGTGGGACCCAGTCGCAAGCGCACTGCGCGTGCCATCGCTTTTGTGCTGACCGCCGCCGCAGCTCTGTCCTGCGTCGGGGCGGCAACGCCCGGCCCCATCATCCAGCAGGCGGAGAGCATCGCCCGCCAGCCCCGCCTGGAGCGGAACCGCACGCCGCTGCTGATATCGGTCAGCAAGGGCCTCAGTGGGATGGGCATGTCCGCCCGGGCGAGGCAGACCATGCAGGAGGCCGCAGAGCAGGCCCGCGGCGACTCCGACCCCAACCAGAGCCTCCGGCAGGTCGTTGCGGCGTGCGTGGAGACCGGCATGCTCCAGCTGGCCGGGCAGACGGCGGGAAGCATTCCCCTGGCCAGACCGCGGATCGAGGCCTGCCTGCAAGTGGCTGAGGCCCTGAACGAAGCCGGCCAGGCGAACTCAGCGGCCGAACTGGCGGAACGGGCGGCCGCCGAGGCGCTGAACCACTACAGCCCCCGTCTGGCCGCGCGGTGGCTGGAGCGGGCGGCCGAGCAGGCCCGGAGAGCCGGCCGCACCGAGCGGGCGCGGCAACTGCTGAACAAGGCGCTGCAACGCTGCGAGGCGATCGCCCACCCCGGGGTGGCCGCCGAGCAGCGGGCGGAGGTAGCGGTGGCCATGGCACAGGCAGGCGACTACGAACGGGCAGCCGCAGCCGCCGCATTGGTGGACGGCGGAGCGGTGCGTGCGAGGGGCCTGCTGCGGTTGGCAGCCGTAGCTATCGAGGCCGGCGCCCCGTCGGCAGACGATCTGTGGCAGGGGGCGCTGGAGGCCGGATCCGAGCTGGCGACCGATCAGTGGGTCTCCATGCTGGATGAAGTCGCCTCCGTAGCCGTCGAAGCCGGCCGGCAGCGGGCCGCCCTCCGCATGGCCCGGGAGATTGAGCAGGTCGCCATGCAGTTCCGCCGGTTGGAGGAACAGGACGAAGCCGTCCAGGCAGTGAGCACCAGCCTGCTGGCGGTGCCGTCCTCCAACAAGCAGTTCAAGAAGGCGGCCGACCTCTATGGCAAGCTCGGGCGCTGGCAGGAGGCCGCGCGCCTGGCCGACCTGTGTGAGGAGCCCTACGACCGGAGCAAGTATCGAGTGCGTGCCGCGGTTGAACTCCGGGAGGCCGGCGACTTGCAGGCTGCCTCGGCGATCCTGGCTGACCTCGACCCGCGCTACATCACCCACTCCGGGGAGAAGGCCATCAGCGGGCTCGGACGGCTCTATCGCGAGATGCACCCGGCGCCATCTGCGCAGGAACTGGCCGGAGTCGGATCGCCCGTGCTGCGGCGGGAGCTTGTCCTGCAGTGCATCGTGCAGGCCGTGCGGGACGGCGACCTGCAGCGGGCCCGCGAGCTGCTGGGCTCCATCCAGGAACCGGGCCTGCGCTCCGCAATAGCCCGGGACAGCGCCACCACAGCTCTGCAGTCACCGCAGCCGGCAGAGCTAACCGATGCCATTGCGTACGCGCGCGCCGCTCTGGGCGAGGTGCGCAGCGAGAGGGAGAAGCCCATGCTGCGCTTCCTGCTCGGGAAGAGACTGGCACAGACAGGCGACACCGAAGGCGCAGCCGCAGTGGCCCGCCAGATGGCGGACCAGGTCGAGCGGTGGTCAGAGACGGCGTCCAAAGCCAAGGCGTTGAGCATGCTCAGCGCGATCCAGGCACACGCTGGCCTGACCGAGCAGGCGGCGCAGACGGCTCGCAGGGCCACCCGGATGGCCCACCTGATAAGCTGTGCCAGTTGCCGCTACGGGGCCATCCAGGGCATGTTCGAACACCTCTGTGAGGCGGGGGACCTGCGGGTGCTCGTGCCCGCCCTGAAGGAGCTGAAGGCGCCCGACGACAAGGTCAACTACTCCCTTGAGGCGCTGTCGGCCCTGCCGCAGCCGACCGAGGAGGCCCGCCGCTCGCTTCTGCAACTGGCACTGGCAGCCAGCACGGAGAGCTGGTCCGAGCGCAAGCGTGTCTCCGGCCTCATGCGCGTAGCCGCCGCATACCGCGAGCACGGCTTTGAGCCCGGGGCAGCCGAGGCGGATATCCTGAGCAAAGCGCCAGATACCTACGTCCCGGCCACCCCCGCTGCAGGGGAACAACCGGCAGACGGCAGGCCACTGCTGGTCTACTTCACGCAGGAAGGCTGCGCCCTGTGCCGGGAGACCGAAGCCATGCTCGGCCAGGCCATGAGCGAACAGAACTACCGGGGCGGCATTGCCAAGTACGACCTGGACAGCGCGCAGGGCGCCAGGCTGAACAAGGCGCTCTGCACGCGCTTCAACCTGCCCTCGCGGCAGCACCTGCTGGCCCCGGCCCTCTTCAACGGCGTTGATGCCGCCGTGGGCAGGGATATCACCGAACTCATCATCTTCGGCATGCTGCAGCAGACGAATAACGCGCCCAGCCCGCTGGAACTGATCAAGCCTGCCGGCGCCGACCCCGCACAACCTATCCCCGAGGCGTCCCGTGCGTCGTCCCGCTGGCGCGCCCTGGGAGTGGCGGCCGCCATGGGGGCGGCCTTCGCACTGCTGGCTGGGCTGTTGCTCAGCCGCCTGCTCAGACGCGCAGACTGAATGATCGGCCGCACGCGGAGCAGAGCAACAGAGGATGGAAGCTGGTGGGCGGTACTGGACTTGAACCAGTGGCCTCCAGCGTGTCGAGCTGGCGCTCTGGCCAACTGAGCTAACCGCCCTACCAACAGGATTCTATACAGCACCCTCGTCGCTGTCAAGCAGACCAGCCGGTTGACAGCGGTCCCGCCATGCGTTCCCATCCGGGCCGGCACTTCCTACAGCGTCCGAGCGGAGGAAGACGCGGCATGAAGATATTCGTCATGACGGACATGGAAGGTGTGAGTGGGATCTGCCGCAGCGAACAAGTCAGCAGCGGCGAGCGTTTGTACGAGGAAGGGCGCCGGTTCCTGACCCTGGACGTGAACGCCTGCGTGGAGGGGCTGTTCGCCGGCGGTGCAGACGAGGTCGTGGTCAAAGATGCCCACGGGGGGCGCGGCGGGAACCTGCTGTGGGAGGAGGTGGACCCTCGGGCCGACTACCTGATGGGCGAGACGGGTCGTCAGCGGCTGGCCGGCATCGAGACGTGCGACGCGCTCGTGCTGCTTGGCTTCCATGCCATGGCCGGCACCCCGGAGGCCATCCTGGAACACACCATGAGTTCCGCCTCCTGGCAGAACTTCCATCTGAACGGGCGACGGGTCGGGGAGATCTGCCTCGACGCCGCGGTCGCCGGGGAGAACGGCGTGCCGGCGGTCATGCTCAGCGGCGACGACAAGGCATGCCGCGAGGCGCAGCAGTTCATCCCCGGCATCGTCACGGCTTGCGTGAAGTGGGGCCTGTGCCGGGAGGGCGGCCGCCTGCTGCCCTCCGCCCGGGCGCACGCACTGATCACCGAGGCCGCATGCGAGGCAGTGCAGAAGGCCGATACGATCGAGCCGCTGGTCATCGAGCCGCCCATCACCGCCCGGCTGGAGAGAGTCAGCAAGGGCCGGCTGCCCACCCGTGGCGAGAAGCCCTACGTCAAGATCATTGACGGGCGCACCTATGAGGTCACGGCCGACAGCGTCGAACAGGCGATCTGGCGCCTCTGAGGCGACGCCGCCTGCCGGGCGAGCGGCTCCCCCGGAACGCTGAAGATGAGCCGGGGCAGCGACGCCACGGCCGTGTGCACCTGCTCGCCTGCTTTGTCCCGCCGAAGGCTGGAGCGACTCAGCGGTAGCGGGAGCGCCCGCCGGCCTGCCACATATCCGGGTTCCGATCCAGTGCCTGCTTGAGGGGTTCGGAGGCCCCCGTCAACCGCTCTACCAGGCCGGCGGGCAGTTGCAGGTTGCCGGCCCGGGCGTTCTGCGCGGCCTGCTCGGGGGTGCTCGCTCCGGCGATGACCGACGTCACGCCCGCCCGCGCCAGTAGCCATGCCAGCGCGACGGTGGCCATCGGTTCGCCAATCTCCTCGCTCACCGCGTGCAGCTGGTCCACCACGTCGAAGGCGAGCTCAGCCCTGCCCTCGTCGCAGTAGCGGGGACGCTGCCGGGCGGCGGGGATGTCTTCAGGGCCCGAGTAGCGACCGGTAAGGATGCCCTGGGCCAGCGGGCTGTAGCAGATAACCCCCACCTCGTGCTCCCGGCACAGGGGCAGCACCTCGTGCTCGATCACCCGCCACAGCAGGCTGTAGGGGACCTGATTGGTCACGGGCGGGCCGGCCTCGACCGCCTCCGACAGATCAAGCCGCCCGAAGTTGGACACGCCCCAGGCCCGCACCTTCCCCTGCTCCTTCAGCCGGTCCAGGACGGAGGCCGTCTCGGCGAACGGGATCCCGTGATTCGGCCAGTGCACCTGATAGAGGTCTATGTAGTCGGTGCGCAGGCGCTGCAGGCTGCCCTCGCAGGCGCTGATCAGGTCGCCCTCGGCCAGGTGGCCGCAGGAGACCTTGGTGGCGATGACGGCCTGGTCGCGGCGCCCCGCCAGCGCGCGTCCCAGCACCTGCTCCGCGCAGCCGTCTCCGTATGCCTCGGCGGTGTCGAAGAACGTTACTCCCGCGTCGAGCGCAGCCCCGATGGCCGCGATGGACTGGTCATCGTCGGGCCGGTCGCGATAGGTCGGGTGGGGGGCCATCGCCATGGTCCCGCAGCAGACGACGGATACCTCCATGTTGGTGCCCTCGAGCACTGCATAGCGCACGATAAACGCTCCATCATCAGGTTGACTGAGTCATCGCCGGCCGGCGCCCGGACTCACTGGGCCACGACCACTTCGTACCACAGCGTGTGGTGCTCAGGGCCCAGCTCGACGATGGCAATGCCGGCCTCTCCGCGGCCGACCTCCAGGGGGTCGCGCCTTGTTCCGTCCGGGTTCAGGGGGTAGACGGCGACGCTCCCGCTGCTGCGCACGCCGAACCGCATGGGGACCGCTTCGCAAAGGGTGGGCCCGCTGCCCCATTGCGTGCCCACGGAGTTGCGCTGCTCATTCCACACCATGCCGGGGTTGGTGTATCGCGAGACGGCGGTCAGCAGGTAGCGCCCCGGCTCGCCGAGCGCCTGACCGTCGGCCGCGCTGAGCATGACCACGGCGAAGCCGCCCAGCGAGGTGTCCCGGGTCAGCATGTAGAAGCCCGGCGGGCGCAGGCTCTGCCCCGAGCAGAAGCCGATCATCCCGGCGGCGCCGTCCCCGATGTAGCGCACCACACCCCGCCCTTGACGGTCCAGGTACCAGCCCACCTTGTCCCCGCCGGGACCCGGTCGGACGCTCTGATCCTCCCGTCGCAGCAAACCCACCAGCGCCTCGCGCCACGCGTCTTCGGCTGGGCCGGCCCGGTAGGCAGTCAAGCCCCAGGTGCCGCTGTCACGCAGGACGTCCAGCCTCTCCTCCATGGCCAGCCAGCCCTTGGCAACGGCCGCAGCAGCAGGCACCTGCCCCCCCCGGAATATCGCTGAGCAGGCGGGCATCTCCGCCAGCTTCACCGGGTCGCCCTTCATGTCGAAGAAGCTGCCGAAGTGGTCGGTCTCGGGCTCGGCATTGTGGCTGTAGGCGAACTGGAACACGCCGTCCCACCTCTGCCGCGAGCCATACACGGCGATGAGGGGGAAGCCCTCGGCGGCGTACTCGTTGGGCGCGCTGTGGTTGTACTCGGTCACGGTGAAGGGCAGGCCGAACACACGCCGCCCCGCCAGGCCGCCCAGCGTGGCGTCGTCCGGGCGGCTGACCATGGCCACGTTGCCCACGGTCCAGTTGCTCTGGTCCCAGGAGCGGCCCGGGAAGTGCGGATGCTGCCAGTAGGCGTGGCCGTCCACGAAGTCGGCCGACTCGGCGGCGACGTACGGTGTGGTGAACCCCGTGGCCGTGCCGGTCACGGACATGCGCACGCCGAGGTCCTCCTTCAGATAGCGGCGCATCTCGGACCAGTAGCTCACCTCGGTCTCTCGCAGGAACCGCACCATGTCCAGGCGCACGCCGGAAGTGCGCCCGCCGGCCTCGTCACGCTCGGGCCAGGCGACGCTGCCCTCCTCCAGATTCTGCCCGGCGGGCAGGCCCACCACGGCGGCGCGGCGCAGCGTGGGCCGTGCGAAGGCTATCTCCAGGCCCGCCTCGGCCAGATTGCTCAGTGAGACGCGCGCCCCTCCCTGGCCGGCCTCGTCCGGTGCCTCGTCGGCGTTTGAATGGAAGATGATCGCGTACTCCCGCCACCGGGGGCCGACCTCGACGCTCCTCCCGGGGCTCAAGTCCCGCCACGGCTCATGATCCATCTTCAGCCCCAGGCTCACCCTCTCGGGGCGGTTCGCGCGCATCCTGATGCGCAGTTCGTAGGCCGTGCCCTCCTTCACGGTCAGCGGTGCCCAGTGGTGCTGCACGTGCCAGCCGGCCGAGCTGCTCCGCTGGACCTTGACCACGCGGATCGGGTTGCCCTCGGCGTCGGTCGTCTGCTCGACGGTCGCGGCGGCACTGCCCTGCACCTCCAGCCGGGGGGACACGTCGCCCGAGCCCAGCATGTCCGGCCCCCCGCCCGGGTGAGAGCCCTCGCTCCAGGCGTCGGCCAGCGGGGCCGTCGAACCGTAGCGGCCGCGCAGCCACTCGTTCCACTGCCGCTGAAGCTCCGCCCGGTAGGCACCGGGCAAAGCGTCCAGCCCGCCGTCGTGCCACTCCCGAAGCAGGCCGTCCTCGTTGCTGATCTCCACGATGGCCACGGCGGGTTCCTCGGCGTAGGCGTTGCCCGTGTAGGCGTTCTTGTGGCGGAGCAGCATCCGGGCGTAGCGCTTCTGCTCCTCGACGGCGCGGGGGTAGAAGTGGTCCACGCCCTTGCCGTAGCCTGGCACATTCTCGCCCTCCTCCGGCGCGGGGAAACCATCGGCGGGGCCGTACTGCCGAGAGACGTGCAGGTTCAGGTCCGCATAGACGCCGTTGCGCTTCAGTTCGGAGATCAGGAAATCCAGCCGGTCCAGCGCCTCGGGGTGCAGGTCGGTGTGCTCGAAGTCGCCCCACTCCTCGTTGTGCCAGATGCCGTTCGGGTAGCCGGCGGCGTCCATGTGGTGGAAGCGCACGCAGTTGATACCCAGCGTAGCCAGCCGGCGGGCCATGCGCCGGGCGACCTCGTGGGAAGGGAAACACCCCGCGAAGCACAGATTGGTGGCCCAGAAGCGGACAGGCTGTCCGCTGTCGGCGCGGATGAACCTGTCTCCGCGCACCGTGACGAAGCCGCCCTCCCCTGCCGGCGCCTCCAGAGCGGCGAGGTCAGCCGGTGCGGTGCCCTCCACCAGGCCGTCGTAGGGAATGGTGAACGGAAAGCCCTCGAAAGCACGCTCCCCTGCGTGCAGCGTGCCGCACAGGGCTGTCGAAGTCGCCAGGAGCAAAGCTGCCATCGGAATCCAACGCGTCATCTCGTGCCCTCTCTGTGCCAGAAGTATGCCACCGGGGTCCATTATAGGGGAGCGAGTCGCAGCCGCAAGCATTCGGCTCGGCCCGCCTCCGGCGCGGACGGCGGCATTGACGCAGAGCTGCCGGCGCAATAGACTCCCCGGCGGCGACCTGTCAACTTCCCTCCGGCTGGGAGCCTGACCGTGCAGGAGAAACCCACGATCGTGGTCATCGGGGCCGCCAGCGCAACGTTCGGTCCCAAAGTTCTGCGCGACCTGATACACCACCCCGAGTTGGGCGGCGCCACGCTGCGGCTGGTGGACCTGGATGAGGAGCATCTGAGCATCTTCACGCGGCTGGCGCGGCGCCTCAGCGCCGGCCTCGACAGCCCCGTCCACGTCGAGTCGGACACGGACCGCCGGAACATGTTGGACGGGGCGGATTTCGTGCTGATCTCGGTGGACACCGCCCGCGTGCGGACCTGGGAGCAGGACTTCCGGGTGCCCGTGGAAGAAGGCATCCGGCAGATCACCGGCGAACTGGGCGGACCAGGGGGCCTGTTCCATTCCCTTCGGCAGATACCCGTCCACCTGGAGATCGGCCGCGACCTGGCCCGGCTCTGCCCGGACGCCACCGTCATGGTGGAGTCGAACCCGCTCAACCGCATCTGCCTGGCCATGGAGCGGCACACGCGGTGCGGCCAGATACTGGGGCTCTGCCACGGGGTCGAGATCACGCAGAACTTCCTGAGCCAGTTGCTGGATATCGGCACGCAGGAGATGGTCGCCACCGCCGCCGGGGTCAACCACTTCACCTGGATCCTGGAACTGCGTCGACGGGACGACGGGCGAGATCTGTACCCCGCGGCGCGGCGCGCCCTGGGGGAGGCGGACCTGGAGCAGATCGAGCACTTCAACCGGTGGCTCCTGTCGCGCAAACTCATGGACGTTTTCGGGTACCTGCCCTCCTGCGGGGACGAGCACATCGGGGAGTACCTGCCTTTCGCACACGAGTGGTGCGGGCTGGAGGGGCCCGACTTCACCGGGCGCGCCGAGGGTCGCGAGGACCTGTGGCGCTACTACGAACGGCTCGCACGGCAGGAGTCGCCCCTGGAGCCGCCAGCCAGGGAGATCGGCGGCGAGTACGAGGAGGAGCGCCTGCGCTGGTTCTTCGAGCCGCGCAACTGGACCGACACGCTGGCCTTCCCCATCATCGCCGCCATCCACACCAACACGTTCCGCCGCATGCCGGCGGTCAACATGTTGAACGACGGCGCAATCGCCAACCTGCCCGAAGGGGTCTTCGTGGAGGGACCGGCAGCCGTGGACTCATCAGGCTGCCGGTTGTTGAGCATCGGTCGGCTGCCTGGCCCCCTGGCCGCGCTGTGCCGGCGGGACGTGGACCAGATGGAACTCATCGTGGAGGCCGCCGTGAGGGGCGACCGGGACCTGGTCCTGCAGGCGATGCTGCTGGACCCCGTGGTGGACAGCGTGCGCGCCGCCGAGCGCACTGTGGACCGGATGCTGAAGCTCCAGGCGGACTACCTGCCGCAGTTCGCGTGACGAACCGGGCTACTCGGCTGGCTGCGTGTTGCGGGCGATCTGGAGGATCGCCTGGTAGAGGTCCAGGATCAACACGTAGCCCACGAAGGCCAGGTAGACGAAGATCGGAGTGGCGGAAGCCACCGCGGCCGCCAGGGCCGCCGGCCCGAACATGAACTCCAGCGGCTCGCCCGCCCACACCACGACCATCAGCAGCAGCATGGCCGAGGCTGACCCCAACACGCCCACCGCCAGCACCAGGGGCACCAGCGCCAGCACGCAGCGGCCGAGCACCCGCAGGATGCCCAGCGCCGTCTCTCCCCCGGAGGCGTCGGCCACCTCCGCATGCACGTTCATCGTTTCGGTCGGATTCAGGAAGCACAGCGTCAGGTGGAAGGCCAGCACAGTGGCCCCCAGGCGCCACATGAAGCGGAGCACGGACTGCAGCGAGTAGCCCTGTTGTGCGACCTCCACCGCGGCGGTCAAGCTCAGCACCAGCAAAGTCACCGTGGCCAGCGCTCCCAGCAGGCCCAACGAATCCAGCAGGGCGTCCGGCATTATCATCTGAGGGTTCGTGCGCAGCAGGTCGCGCCCGGCGTTCAGGAACCGGGCGGCCACATAGTGCAGCACCACCGCCGTGAGCGCGCCCCCCAGGCCGGCCAGGAACGTGAACATGCTGTCATTGCCGATGGCCATGACCGTCAGATGCAGGAACATCACCGCCCCGGCCAGCAGCGTGCCCAGCAGGCCAAGGCGGCCCAGCACGTTCATGTACGCGTCGAACCGTCCCGGGAACCGGCGCAGGAAGCGCAGCCGCCCCACCAGCCAGTCCATCGGCCCGACCAGCGGCGTAGCAACCGGGCCGACCTCCGGCCAGCCGCCGCCCTCCTCGACACTCCCGAACACCGTGGCGCTGATCCGCATCGTCGCGCCGCAACGCGGGCACTCGCCCAGTCTGCCCACCTGGTGGTCATACACACTCAAGCTGGCGCCGCAGTCGCGGCACTCGATCGTGGCTCTCCGCATCGCCTTCCCTCCCATCCCCTGGAGATGACGGGCAGTCCGGCGCCCTGCGCCGACCTGCACGCCGGGCTCGACGCGTCCCCTTATCGCCCTGGAATATAGGTCCTGGGACCCACCTTGTCAAGACCTGCCGTGACCCCCGGCGCCGCGATCAGCCGCCCGGCCACCGCGGAGCGATCCTGGCTCCGCCGGCCACCCACCGGGCGAACAGGCCCACCACCAGCCCACAGGCGAAACCACCCACATGCGCCATCCAGGCGACCCCGGGCACGTCGAGCCGGGCCAGCGCCAACTGCACCAGGATCCAGAAACCCAGGTGAACCCACACGGGCACCTCTATGCGGCTGTGCACCCACAGGAAGTAGAACAAGCGCACCAGCACCCGGCGCCGCGGCCACAGCACCAGGTAGGCCCCCAGCACGCCCGAGACGGCGCCGCGCGAGCGCTCGGCCGGCGTGCGCATCGACGACCTGGCCACGGTGATGTACACCTCGGGCACAACGGGAACACCCAAGGGC
>CAYFVS010000164.1:0-1671 GCA_964346565.1 uncultured candidatus Brocadiaceae bacterium
GGCGTCTGGCCTCGGCCAGGGGCGCAAGGGCCGCCTCGGCGTCGCCGGCCATCTTCAACGCGCGGCCGAGCCTGAGGTGTGCCGTTGCTATGTCGTACGCCGCCCCGTCGTAAGCGCCCTCACCCGCTTGCTCGGCCCGTCGCAGCAGGGTTTCCGCGGCCGCGGCCGCCTCGCCGCACGCGCCAGCATCCAAGAGGCGTTCCACGGTCGCAGCTTCGGCCGCGTAGCGAGCATGGCTCCACTCGCCCAGCTTCTCAGCGGCCTGGCGGCGGATCTCGGCGGCCCGCCCCAGCGCCCGCGCCCGGCGCAAAGGCAGCAAGAGGCCCTCGATATCCGTGGCCATTTCGACGACCTCCTCAAACGAGGGCGCGCCCGGCGCGCGCGTCGCCGACTCGCTGGCGCTGGCCTGCGCAAACCGATACTCCAGCGCCGCCAGCAGATTGGGCAACTCCAGGAGGGTCAGGGTGGCGGCCATATGCATGTCCTTGCTCTGCTGCTGGCGGAGATAATCCGCCAGTTGGGCCGTGGCCTCGGCCCAGTGCTCGGTGGCGGCGGCACGCTCCTCATCGCTCAGCTCCCGCACCAAGGCCGGCCCCAACGCCGGATGGAAGCGCAGGTAGCTGTACTCAAGCAGTTCGGCAAGACCGACGTTGACCAGGTGTTGGGCGATCTCCGACACTTGGTGCGGTGCAAGCGGCTCTTGCGACCACTCGGCAAGCACGCTGGCCATCAAGAAAAGCTGGCCCCCACCGTGAAAAACCGCCAGCGGTCCCAGCTTGGCGCGCACCTCGGGCGGCAAGCGCCGCAGTGACAGCTCCACGCTGGCAAAGAGCGACCGCTCGCGGTCATCCGGATACCGGCGGTGGAGATCGGCCATGATCTGGTTCAGATCGGCCGTGGTCTGCGAGATGCCCCGATCCACAAGCTCCCGGGCGACCAGCACCAGGGCCCGCGCGTGGCAGTTGACCGCATCGACCAGCTCTTCGATCTGGCGCTCGCTTTCCACGTCGTCGCCCGCCCGCGGCATGCGCTCGCCCTCGCCCACAACCTTTCCCACCAGCTCGATGGCTTCATCCCGGTCTAGCCGGTCGATCCTCAGGTGATGATCGTCAAACGGGGGCGGCAAGGGCTCCCGCGACGTGAACACCAGGCGCGTGTGCCCGGCCTCAGCCAGGCGCCCGCACAGCCCCAGGATTTCTTGGAGGATTTCCGGCTCGTACGGCTCTGCGCCCGCGTACTCCTGGAAAGAAACCCCCTTGTCATGTTCGCTGGGTTCGAGTACGGTTCCCTTTTGCCGCTTGCCGGCTTCGCCGACGGGATCCTCACCGGCACCCTCTCCCAAGGGCACACCCGAGCCATTCTCGCTCCCCGAAGATTGACCGTCGCCCTGCGCCTCGCAACCCTCACCCCGACCCTCTCCCAGAGGGAGAGGGGGACCATTTTCGCTCCCCGAGGATTGACCTTCGCTGTGCGCCTCGCGACCCTCACCCCGACCCTCTCCCAGGGGGAGAGGGGGACCATTTTGGCTGCGCGACAATTGGGACAGTCCCCCCACCGGTAAGACGCTCTCCATGTTGTCGAGCACGATGATGGTCGCCTGCTCGTCCAGCGCCCGCTGCACCAATTGCTCGGCCTTGCGGTCGTCGCTGCCGGCCTGGGTGGCGAAGTCGC
>CAYFVS010000165.1:0-2105 GCA_964346565.1 uncultured candidatus Brocadiaceae bacterium
GTCGCTGAGGCTCACCGGGCTCTGACGGAGCTGGCCCCGCTGGTGCCGCAGGACATGCAGGCGCTCGGCCACCGGGGCTGGACCGCGATGCCGGAGTTCGGATGGGGCGCCCGGCGCTACGACCTCTGGTGGACCGTCGTCTCCACCGTTGCCCTCGGCCTGGGCATTGGCATGTTGGCCCAGCCGCAGCTCCTGCTGCGCTTCATGACGGTCAAGGGCAGGAAGCAAGTGAACCGGGCCGCTGTCTTCGGGGGCGTGTTCATGCTGGTGGCGGTGGGCGGGGCCTGCATCGCGGCCAGCCTCTCGAATGCTTACTTCATCAGCTACGGCGACCTGCTGGTGGGGCGGGTGCTGCGCAGGCTGGACCTATCCGGCAGCCTGGTTGTGCTCCAACTGGTTGAGAGAGGTCAAGGGGGCACGTGGGTGCCGCTCTACGACGAGCAGGGACGGCCTCGCACGATTCCAGCACGGCTGGGCGCGGCCCCGGCCGCCCCGCCGGCCTCTGGTCTGAGCGAGGCTCGCGGGCTGGACGATCTGGCCGGAGCGTTCGGGCCGCCGAGGGGCGTGGGCGGTCCCCCGAGCGGAGTGACCGGCGGCCCGTTTGTCAGTGCAATGGGCAAGACGCCGGACGGGCAGCCTATCGAGGTGTACCAGGCCCGCGCCCTCGCGCTTCACTACGCGGGTGGAGAGCCGGAGCGGATCATCCCCACCTACGTGAAGCTGGCCCTGCCTGGCCGGTTCGGGCCGCTGCTGCTGGTGGTACTGCTGGCGGCGGCCATGAGCACACTGTCCAGCCAGTTCCACGTTCTGGGCGCCGGCATCGGGCGAGACCTCTACGGGCAGTACGGCGGCTCTGGCCGCAACAGCGTGCGCGCGACGCAGTTGGGAGTCGTCATCGGCGCGGCAATGGCGGGTGCCATCGCCTGGCGATGGCCGGGGGGCGCGGTCCTGGCCCGGGCGGCGGCGATCTTCTTCGGTCTCTGCGCGTCCGCTTTCCTGCCGGCCTACGTGGGCGGGTTGTTCTGGCGGCGCATGACCCGCGCCGGGGCGATCGCCTCGATGGTGACCGGGTTCCTGGCCGGGGGGTTGTGGCTGCTGCTGGTCAAGGCGCAGGAGGCAGGGGCGATCGGCCTGGTGCAGAGGATCACCGGCGGCCAGGAGAGCATCCTGGCGGGCCGTCACAACTGGCCCGTGGTGGACCCCATCGTGGTTGCGCTGCCGCTCTCGGTTGCGGTGGCGGTGGTAGTCTCGCTGCTGACGGGGCCGCCGGATGCTGAGCGCGTGGAGAGGTGCTTCGGCAGCGGCCCGGGATCGGGCTGAGCGCGCCCGCAGCAGCCTGGTCTGCGAGGCGGCGCAATGGCCGTCGCAAGGTCAAGCTGCCTGGCGACCTGGGGCCCCGGCCAGGAGAGAAGGCTTGACGTGGCCACCCCTTCATGTGAAGAACGCTTCACCGATTGCTGCCTGTGGCAGTCGGAAGCCGCATGTTGGGCATTGAAGATGGATGGGTGGTCTGGGCCTGCCTGCTGTGCATCCTCAGCTCCATCCTGTGCGTGATCTACGGCGCCTTCATCTGGAACCGGGGAGACGAGCCCGCCACGCAGGAGGACGCGGAGTAGGCGCCAGCCCGGACAGCGCCGGTCCAGCCCGGCTCGCTGCCCCGGCCCAAAGGCAAGGCCATCCGCGGCATTGACCGCCGCAAGGAGGCCCACTGAGCGGGGGGAGGGGCGACGTCGTCAGGATTGGTCGGCGTTCTCGGCGTGGCGTTTGGCCTGTTGGATCAGCTCCAGGATGGTGCCCATCTTGCTGCCGGGCTGGCGGTTCTGGAGCCGCTCGACCTCCTCTGCCCCGTAGTGCTCCTCGACGAACCCCCGCACGTCGAGCCGCTCCCACCAGCAGTCCAGGATGCGCGGGCAGAGGGACTGCCCTTCCTGTGTGCGACAGTAGTGGAAGGGCACCCCGTGTCCCAGCCGGGGACAGCGCCGTGTCCTCTCGTCGTGTTCGTCAACTGGCATGATCCACACAGTATATGGCACTGCCCGGCCCGGACCGGCGGGCAGCCTGTCCCCTCTGTGATATCACTTGGACACGAGCCGGACACCCACGAG
>CAYFVS010000166.1:0-12343 GCA_964346565.1 uncultured candidatus Brocadiaceae bacterium
CAGCAGCTTCTGGCGGATGTCCACGAAGTTAATCAACAGGCGCTCGGCAAACAGCACGAACGGCAGCAGCAGGGCGAAGTAGAACACCAGGCCCTTGACCACGTCGGTGGCTGTGTCGCACACGTCCGGATAGACGCGGCGCTCCAGGCCCCAGGCCATCCCGCTCTGGAAGTGGAACTCGTCGTAGCGCCGGCTGGTCAGGGCCCTGCGGGCCGCCTCGATGTGCGTGCCGGCCGTCTCGAACAGGTCCCACACCTGGGTCTTGGAAATGCCGCACTCGCGCAGCCGGCCCAGGCGGTAGCGGTCCAGCTCGTGCATGTCCTCCACGGTCTGGAAGGCCGTCCGGTAGATGAAGTTCTCCCCTTCCTCGACGGCGTAGCCTCGGCCGGTGCGCTCCCGCCGGCGCGTGCCCTCTGTCTGCTGCTCGGCCTGGAAGTTCAGCAGCAGGCCCTCGAAGCCCACATCGGTGAAGGCCAGCAGGAACTTCGCGTCCTTGCCCCGCTGGGTGAAAAAGACCGCCACCGGTGTGTCCTGCCCCACGTAGCTGACCAGGTACTGCAGTTCGCTGTTGCTGTCGCCGCGGCGGGCGGTGCTCTTGCCCAGAACCTGCAGCGACAGTGGGTCGGTCAGGTCGAACAGAGTCATCGAGGCGCAGCGGAAGAAGTTCGGCCGCACGTCGGTCTCCCGCCGCGTCCAGTCGCGCACCCGCTCCCGGTTCGTTGCACTCACCAGCTTCGATTCTGCCACTTTGGTGACGACCCCGTTGAGCGGGGACATCAGGAAGCCGTCCACCCGGTACTGCTTCGCGTTGCTCAGGCCGAAGACCTCGAAGTACCCCTGCACGTTCGCCAGTTCGAAGTCGTAGGTCTGCACCCCCATCATGCTCTTGGCCTTGCTGGGCAGGTCGTCGCGCAGCATGTTGACCCCCATGACGCCGT
Organism: uncultured candidatus Brocadiaceae bacterium; assembly: GCA_964346565.1. Taxonomy (GTDB): domain Bacteria; phylum Planctomycetota; class Brocadiia; order SM23-32; family SM23-32; genus JAWOCH01. Next base: position 939 of record CAYFVS010000166.1, read on the forward strand.
TGGGCACGGGGGTCTTGGGCATGTAGGGCAGTCGGCTGAACTCCACGGCGCGCCCGAAGATGCTGGCCGCCTTGCGTTTGGACCAGACCTCCTTGCGGTCAACGGGCAGGATGGCCGCGTCGGCGGTCCTCTTCACCAGATAGGCGGCGCCAATCGCCTGGCGCCGGACGTTCGGCAGGTAGGGCTCCAGCCGCTGGAAGCTGTCCAGCGGAGTGTTGACGCTGTTGCGGGCGTCGCCCGTGGTGGCAAGGGTCACGGCGGGATAGCCGCACAGGGAGATGACCTCCGCGTCGTAAGCCACCAGGTCCGGCACCAGGCTGCGCCAGTCCCGTCCCTGCTGGGGCACGATGCCGCTGTGGTAGGTCAGACCGTGAGCCGGCGCGCCCTGGTCGGTCAGCTCGTCCATCCAGGCGACCAGGTCGGCGGAGTAGTCGCTGTATGCCCGCTGCAGCTCTATCTCTGGGCTCGTGTCGCCGGTGATGCTGAGCTGGTCGTAGAAATGCCCCTTGAAAAAGGCCGCCAAAGTGTTCTGCCGGCTGGTCAGGTCCAGCCCTATTAGGAAGTAGGGCTCGCCGGTGCCCTCCTCGGCGTCTTCGTCCGCGCCCTCGCGGCGGGGGTAGATGGTCTTGAGCGCGTAGTCGCGAATGCCCGCCAGCCCCTGGTAGTGCCCGGGGGCGGCTATGAACTTCACCTTGCGCCGGGGCGGGTGCTTCTTGAGGAACTCACAGATCTCCAGCAGGGCCGATATGCCGCAGGCGCTCTCCGCCCCAGGGCTCAGGGCGGGCACCACCGAGGCGCTGTCGTAGTAAGCCCACACGATAAGGGTCTGATCGGACAGCTCCGGGTCCAACCCGGGTATCTCGCCGCTGACCCGCTCGGCGGCCACCTCGTGCCAGCGGACATCGGAACGCAGCGTGGCCTGCCGCCCGGGCTCCAGGTCGGCCAGCACCTGCCGGGCATCCCGGGCGGGCCTGCCCCCCAGGGCCCGCGCGAGGGCCGGCAGCTCGGCCTCCCGCAGGTAGTAGCGAGGCACAGGCACAGGCTGTTCCAGGTACTTCGCCTCCGCGTCGGCGCGGAAAGGATGCTCCGATTCGACGAACACGACGGCCTTCGCCCCAAGACGCGCCGCGTTCAGCCACCGGCTGGCCGAGCCGAACTCCATCAGAACGATGCTGTCCCTCAGGTCGGCGCCGTTGAACTCCTCCAGGTGCCCGCTGCCGCCCCAGACCAGCTCTCCCGTCAGCCCGTCGGCCGGCGTGGTCGGCAGGCGCGCATAGTTGGGCGACAGTAAGTAAACGGGCACCTCGCTCTGCCCCACCCGCAGGCTGGCGCCGGGTGCCGCCGCCGTGCCGGGTTGCGGCCGGCCGCCCGGTTCAGCACGATGACCGTCCTCAGACAGGGGCACAACCACCGCGAAGCGGGAAGTCTCCACGTTCGCCAGGCCTATCCGGCGGAACTGCTCGGCCACATAGCGGGCGGACTCGACGCAACCCGGATAGCCCGTGTAGCGACTCTGATGACTGGAGAAGAAGCGGATGTGCTCGGAGGGGTCCACCGCACGCAGGTCGCCGGCCAGCTCCTCTCCCGCGGCGCCCAGCCCGCCGGCCAGCACCGGCGCGCCGCAAGCCCACAGAAGCAAGCACAGACCCACGCAAAGACGCTTTGTGAAGACGTTTACCGGCATCTGTACGAAGCACTCTTCGATCTGGCGTCATTATAGACCACGCCCTGTGGGTGTCAAAAGAATGTCCCCCGGCGGGCCAGGCGCAGCAAAGCCCGCGCTTCAGCCGGCTTGCCGCACCTGAAGCCTCGCGCCTGAAGCCTGCTTCTCGGCCGCCTTTACGCCCCGCGCGCCCTCGTGGTAGAATGCCCGCCGCCACGCTGCGGCAAAGGGCCTGCGAGCAATGGAAGACGCCATTAAGAAGGCCGACGTGCTCATCGAGGCGCTGCCCTACATACAGCGCTTCGCCGGCCGGCCGGTGGTCATCAAGTTCGGCGGCGCCGCCATGGCGACCGACCAGGTGCTGAACGACGTGCTGGAGGACATCGTGTTCCTGGCAGCGGTGGGTATCCGCACCGTGGTCGTGCACGGCGGCGGGCCGCAGATATCCCGCGCCATGGAGCAGGCCGGCCTCGAACCCCGCTTCGTGCGGGGACACCGCGTTACAGACGCCGACGCACTCGAAGTGGCGGTGCGCGTGCTGGTCGAGCAGATCAACGCGGACCTCGTCCGGCGCATCGAGGGCCACGGCGGACGGGGCTACCCCGCCTTTGCCGAGGGGCGCTGCCCCATCCTGGCGCGGAAGAAAACGGTCCGCACCGAGGACGGCGGCGAGCTTGACCTGGGCTACGTGGGCGAGGTCCAGAGCGTGGCTGACGACGAGCTGTTGCAGGCGGCGCGAGGAGGGGCCGTGGCCGTGGTCCCCCCCGTCGGCCGGGACGCATCCGGCCAGATCCTGAACGTCAACGCCGACACCGTGGCGGCAGCGGTGGCAGGGGCGCTGCAGGCGGAGAAGGTCGTCTTCCTCAGCAACGTCCACGGCATCATGGCCCGCCCCGAAGATCCCGACAGCCTGCTGTCCACACTGGCGGAGGACCGGGTGGAGGCGATGATCGCCGAGGGGACCATCTCCGGCGGCATGTTGCCGAAGGTCCGCGCCTGCCTGAGCGCCCTGGAGCGGGGCGTGCCGAAGGCGCACATCATTGACGGCCGGCTGCCCCATTCGCTGCTGCTGGAGATCTTCACCGACAGGGGCGTGGGCACGCAGATACTCAAGGCACCCTCCGAAGGCTGACCCGTGTCAGCGATGCACGTGCAGCGTCCCGCCGTCCTGCTGGGGCTGGCGCTGGTGCCGCTGCTGGGATGGCTGTGGGCGACGGCCGCCGGGCGGGTCCGGGCGGCGTCCAGGGCATTGGGACTGCCAGCGCCGCCGAATGCTCCCCGCGGAGCCCTCCGGTTGACCGCATTCCTGCTGCTGATTGTCGGCCTGGCCGGGCCGGTCTGGCTGGCGGGAGCGACGCCGGGGAGCGCGGGCGCGCCCGTGGTCTTCCTGCTCGACGTCTCCCGAAGCATGAGCGCCGCCGACGTGGAACCCACCCGGCTGGCGGCAGCCCGGAATGCCATCGAACGCCTCGCTGCCATGGTGCCCGCCGCCCGGACGGCGCTTGTGGCGACAGCCGGGGACGGGCTGGTCGTCTGTCCTCCGACGCGGGACAGGGCTGCCTTCCTGACCGTGGTCAGGGCAGCCGAGACGAAGATGATGTCGGACCGCTCCTCGCGCCTGGCCGCGGGGCTGGCGGCCTCCGCTCAGCTGCTTGAGCGGGACGGGGGGCCGGGCGCCGTGCTGCTGGTCAGCGACGGCGAAGCGCATGGGGCGGACCCGACTGCGGCTGTACGACACCTTCGCCGGCAGGGGTCGGTCCTGCACACGGTCCTGGTGGGCACCGAGCAGGGAACCGAGCTGCCGGCGACCCCTGGCGGCACGCCGGTCAGCACGCGGGCCCGGCCCCAGGCGATGGCCGCCTGGGCCTCCGCGGGAGGGGGCCGCGCATGGCACGCCGGATTCTCGGTCGAGGAAATGCCGAGGACAAGAAGCGAGATCACCCCCGGCGCCCTCGAGCGCCGGGCGGTCGTGGAGCGGGGCGGCGGGCTGCGCCTGGCCCACTGGCTGTATCTGGTTGCCGCAGTGCTGCTGGCCGTGGCGGAACTGCGGCGCGGTCAGGCTTCCTTCTGAGCGAAGGCTTCCGCCTCCTGCGCGAGCTGCGCGCCGAGTTTCCGCAACGCCTCCGCCTGCTCCTCATCCGGCCTGCCCTTGATGCTGACGGTCTCGCCGACCTGCGGCCCGACGTGGTGGAAGAGCTCCTCGAACGGTCCCTTCGCCGCGCCGCCTCCGCCGTGGGTCATGAACAGGGCCACCGGCATGCCCTCGATCCGGTCGTTGCCCTGGCGCTTGGCAATCAGCCAATCGTCCATGAACACCTTCAGCCCCCCGGCGGGATAGCTGAAGTAGTCCGGCGTTCCGAAGGCCACCCCCGCGCAGTCGGCCAGCACGACCGGCTTGACCGGCTCCTCGTAGGTGTTGCGCAGAAAGACCTCCAGCTCAGCAACCTCGCGCGCGCCTCGGGCAACCTGCTCGGCGGCGGCCGCCGTGTTGCCCTGGGACTGCGAATGGTAGATGATGCCGATCCTTGTCCTGTTCACGTCACCTGCACCTCCCGTGATGACCAAGTAGCCTACCAGTCCGGGAGCGGCTGCTCGTCCGCAGCGCGGAACTGCTCCCACAGGCGGCGAAAACGGCTCTCGTAGATCATGCGGAACAGGGGCCCCGAGCCCGGGAAGTGCGCCTCCGCGAACTCCCGCAGCTGGCGGACGCTGATGGCGACGTCTATGGCGGGGTAATCGCTGGCGACGATGAGCGAGCTGATGCGGTCCGCCCGTCGCTGCAGCTCCCGGCAGCGGCGCTCCTGTTGTCCACCTGCATCCATCGGCTCTTTCCCCACTACGCCGCAACGCACATTCTACCGCAGGATGCGCCCGCCGCCAAGTCCGGCCGGAACTCCCGCAGCCGACCCTTGCACCGCCCGTGGTGCGTATGGTATGATACATTTGTTGGGCCACAGAACGCGCCGCCTCACGTGTGGGCCGGCGCCGGCAACTCACTCCAGCTTGGGAGGACGGAGGCCATGGCAAAGGGTCTGACTGACAGGCAGCGGGAGGTCTTCGATTTCATCTGCAGCGTGATGCGAGAGGAGACGCGCCCTCCGACGGTGCGGGAGATCGCCGATCACTTCGGCTTCCGCAGTCCCAAGGCCGCCACCGACCATCTGGACGCGCTCGAACGCAAGGGCTACATCCGGCGGCGCAACCGCAAGGCCCGCAACATCGAGATACGCGATGAGCTTTCCCCCCAGGGCATCCCCCTGGTGGGGCGCATCGCCGCCGGCGCGCCCATCCTGGCGGTGGAGAACCTGGAGGGCTCCCTGTCCACCAACGACCTGTTCGGCGTGGACGAGCAGACCTTCGCCCTTCAGGTCGAGGGGGAGAGTATGGTGGGCGCGGGCATCCTGCCGGGGGACTACGTGGTGGTGGACAGTGGCGCGCGGGTGCGCCCGGGCGCCATCGCCGCCGTCCGGCTCGGCGATGAAGCCACCGTCAAGCGCGTCTATGTCAACAAGGACCAGGTGCGCCTGGTGGCGGAGAACCCGGACTACGAGGACATCGTGGTGGACCGCAAGTCCGAGGAGTTCGCCATCTACGGACCGGTAGTCGGCGTCATGCGCCGGGTGTGAGCGTCCAGAGCGGCGAGCCCCGCTGTGTCGCGCCTTCACTCCCCGGTCCTGAGCGCGGTGCGTTTGTCCCCCAGCGTCTCCAGCAGGGCGTCGTAGGAGTCCGCGAACTTCTCCACGCCCTCGACCTGTAGGTCCTCGCAGACGGCCGCCAGGTCAACACCCGCGTCCTCCAGCGCCTCCAGGTCGGCCTCGGCCTGCTCGATGCCCGCCGTGATGCTCTCACGCGGGTGCCCGTGGTCGCGGAACGCGTCCAGCGTCTTCAGCGGCATGGTGTTGACGGTGTGCGGGCCGATCAGCTCCTCCACGTATAGCACGTCGCTGTAATCGGGGTCCTTGGTGCTGGTGCTGGCGCAGAGGAACCGCTGCCGCCGCGCGCCCCGCTCCTCGAGCGCGGCGAAGCGTTCCGAGCCGAACGTCTCCTCGAACAGCCGGTAGGCCAGCTTAGTGTTCGCCACGGCAATCCGCCCCCGCAGGCGGTGCTCGGCGGGCAACATATCGTCCACCTTCACGTCTATGCGACTGACGAAGAAGGACGCCACGGAGGCGACTTCGGACGGGTCCCCGCCGCTCTCGACCAGCTTCTCGATGCCGCTCAGATAGGCGTCGGCCACGTCCAGGTAGTGCCGGCGGCTGAACATGAGGGTGACGTTGACGTTGACCCCGCCGGCCAGCAGTGCGCTGATGGCGGGCAGGCCCTCGTCGGTGGCGGGCACCTTAATGAGCAGGTTCGGCCGGTCCACGCGAGCCCACAGCCGGCGCGCCTCCGTGACGGTCTCGTCCGTCCGGTAGGCCAGGTGGGGGTCCACCTCCAGGCTGACGTAGCCGTCCCGGCCGTCGCCGCTTTCGTAGATCAACCGCAGCAGGTCCGCCGCCTCCCGGATGTCCCGCACGGCCAGCGCCTCGTATATGTCCTCCGCGTCGGCGTTCGGCCGCTCGCTCAGGAACTGCCCCAGGAACCGATCGTAGTCGGCGCTGCCGGAGACGGCGCGGTCGAAGATGGTCGGATTCGAAGTGACGCCGGTCACCTCCCCGTTCTTGACCAGTGCGGCCAGCTCGCCGCTGTCCAGCAGGGCACGGCTTATCTGGTCCAGCCAGACGCTCTGTCCCAGCTCGTACAGCTCGTGAATCGGGTTCTCGGCCATCGCTTGCGCCCCTTCTCAGCTCGAGCGAACGTGCGCTCAGGATTCGGCCTGTTCGTTCAGCGACCAGTCGTAGTCGAGGTACTTCACCTTGTAACGGCCCGTGCGCAGGTACCGGCGCTCGGCCGCGTCCACGTGGCCGGCCAGGTAGTTCAGCACGGCGCGTTCGGCGCGGCTGTGACCTTCGAAGCCGCTGTCGGTCCCGTAGCGGCCGATGAAGTCCTTCCCGAACCAATCGAAGATGGGCGACAGGTAGACGCGCCGGTCCCCTCGTTCGATGCGGAACTTCTTCGGGTCCGCCAGCAGCCGCCGGGTGCGGCCATCGAGCTGCTCGTCAAGCTCAGCGGCGCGGTAGGGCTCGTTCAGCAGCGGCGGGCAGCCCATCGCAGCGCAGACCAGCGCCACGTGGATGCGCGGCTCGTCGAACTGCTCCCGCAGCACCTCGTGCTCGATCTCCTCCAGCGTCATCTCCTCGCCCATCACGGTGTGCCCGATGTCGTCCCAGACGCCCTTGATCTGCCGGATGCTGTTGTTGGGGTAGATCAGCCGGGCCGGGAACGTAGGCTCGATGGGATAGTGGTTGACGATGGTCTTCAGGGTCAGCGCGTTGTAAGCATTGATCCAGAAGGCCACCTTCTGCTTGTCGTTCCAGCGGCGGTAGGTGGAGCGTTCAAGCCGGGCAAGCTCCCGGACGAAGGCGTCCAGCTCTTGCCGTTGGGCCTCCAGCCCCCGGTAGTCCACCATGCCGTCCGCGTCCACGAACTGCGTCAGGACGGCTCTATAGCGATCGTACAGGGATGGTTCTTCCTGGCCGGCCTGCCCCGTGGCGGCGAGGGTCGCCCCCGCGAGCAGCGCCATGGTCAGCGCGTCTCGGACGCACCGGCACCCCCATGCCATCATGGCCTCTCCCCCTTCGCTCGTGCCCCATTGCCCCCGCACGTCCTGCACACCGTCCAGCCTAACGCCGGAGGCATCACCCGTCAAAGGGGGCTGCCCGCACTAACGCGCGGAGCATTTCGCCCGTGCGGTTGTTCAGTACAGATGGACCTGCCCGGACGACCGCGCCCGAGGGCTGACGCGCCCCCTGCCCCGGCGCGTCGCGGTGCCAGCCACTGGGCGTATCACAGAGCGCCGAAGTCGAGTTCAACGTACGGCACGCCTTCCTCGACGTTTCGCAGCCAATAGGCGAAGCCCGGGGCGTCGCCCGCCTCCTGCGTGTCCCGGCGGGCATGCCACGACACGTACAGCGACATCTCGCGCAGCTTCAGGAAGAGCGGCATGCGCTGGAGCCACTCCCGCGCAATGTGTCGCTCGCGAAGGTACCCCTTCAGCAGGTTCGCCAACACCCACCGGGCGCGCGCGTTGGCCTCGGCCGCGTCCTCGCCGGGGACCTTCCACGTAGCGAAGAGCAGCGCCGAGGCGATGTCGGCCACCAGCCAGGTGTGGTGGCAGCACTCGAAGTCGATCACCGTGAAGCCGTCGCCCGTCACAACGAGATTGCCGCCATGCAGGTCGTCGTGGATAAGGCCGTGCGAGCCGGGCTCGGCGGGCAGCGCCTCAAGACCTCGACCAACTCCCCGCCGCGCGACGCGATGGGGGCGGCCGCGGGGATGCCACACCCGGCGAGGTGGCGCACCGAGTCGAGCTCGCTACGCGATGCGCGGACGGCCCGTTCCTCCGCAGGCGAGGGGCTTCCCCCGCCCTTCCTGGGTCACTTGCGTTCCAGGCGGATGGCCCGCCCGCAGGACCGGCAGGTAACGTGGTCGGCCGAGAGGCTCGGGCTGAGTTGGACGGTGCGGCCGCAGGCGCACCGGACCGACTGCCACCGGCCCGGGGTGTGCTCCACGGTCAGGGGTTCCCGCTTGCGTGGTTCCGGCCGGCGGGGCTCCTCCTCCATGCTTTCAGCGGCCAGGGCCGCGCCGGCGGCAGCGGCAGCCGCCACGGGCAGGGGCACCACGCGGCCGCAGCGGGGGCAGCGTATCTCGTCCTGCTCGTAGCCCTCCGGCACCTTGGTCTGCAGCCCGCAGACGCAGCTCAGGAACAACATGCCGTTCAGCCTGTGCAGGATGTCCACCACCTCGCGGGCCTTCTCCAGGTCGCCCTTCTCCGGCTCGGCGGATGGGCTGCGCATGTCCACCGGCCGGCTTTCGGCCAGCGTGCGGCGGCCGAGCACTCCTTCCCCCAGCACGTCGCGGTACGCGGCCTCGTAGTCGGCATAGGCCGCCCCGCCGGCCATCGAGCGCAGCACGCGGACGCGCTCCTCGGTCGGCGGGTGGGTGCTGAGGAGGCTGTGAGCGGCGCCGCCTTTGAGCGGGTTGACGGTGAACATGGGGGCGACGGCGCGGTTCACTTTCTGCATCTTGCTTGACGCGCCGCTTATCTTCCCCAGCGCGCTGGCCAGCCCCTCCGGGTAGCGGGTGAAGCGCGCGGAGCAGGCGTCGGCCAGGTACTCCCGCCGGCGCGAGCAGGCGAAGTAGAGCAACTGGGCTATGATCGGCGCGAGCACGGCGAAGAGCAATGCCACCAGCACAATAGGTCCGCCGCCTTTGCCGCGGCCTCGGCGGCGACCGCTGTAGAACACCGAACGCCGGAAGGTGTCGGCGATCAGCACCACGGCCGCCACGGTCACCCCGGCCAGGGTCATGAAGCGGGTGTCCTGGTTGACGATGTGCCCCACCTCATGGGCAACAACCCCTTGCAGCTCGTCGCGGTTCAAGCGCATCAGCAGGCCGGTGGTCACGGCGACGGCGGCCTTCTCGGGCTTGCCGACGGCGAAGGCGTTCGGCGCGTCGCAGTCCATGATGTAGACCTCGGGCACGTTCGGCAGGCCGGCGGCGATGCTCATCTCCTCGACCACGTTGAACAGCACGGGGTAGTCATCGTGCTGTATCTGACGCGCCCCCACACTGCCCAGCAGGACGCGCCGGCCGCTCAGAGCGGCAGTCGTGGTGAGGATGATCCAGATGAACAGGGCCGCCACCACTCCGATGCCCCCGCCCTCCGGATGGAAGGACGCCCCCACGAAGTAGCCCAGCAGGATGAGCAAGGCAGCCAGACCGAAGATCAGCAGGATGGAGCGGCGCTTGTTGGCGCGGATGGCTTCCCACATGTGGCAGTCCCGTCCCGGCAGGTGGCAGACGCCCGGAGCCTGCGCGAATCAACGGCCCGCGAGGGTCAGAAGGAGACCTCGGGCGCTTCCCTTTCCTCCTCGACCTCCAGCTCGAACATCTCCCGCTCGGCGAAGTGGAACGTGCCGGCCACGATGTTGACCGGGAAGCTCTGGATGCGGATGTTGTAGTTCATGACCTGGTCGTTGTAGAACTGCCGGGCGAAGCCGATCTTGTTCTCGGTCGAGGTCAGCTCCTCCTGCAGGGCCAGGAAGTTCTGATTCGCCTTCAGGTCCGGGTAGCGCTCGACGACGAGGAAGAACTGGCCCAGGGCGTTGCTCAGCTGCTCCTCGGCCTGGGACGCCTCCCCCGGCCCGCTCGCCTGCTGGGCCAGGTTCCGGGCCTTGGTCACCTCCTCGAGCGTCTCCCGCTCGTGTCCCATGTAGCCCTTGGCGGTCTCGACCAGGTTAGGGATCAGGTCGTGGCGCCGCTTCAGTTGCACGTCAATCTGGGCCCAGGCGTTCTCTACCTGGTTGCGGCGCTTGATGAGGCCGTTGTAGGTGGCAACCAGCCACAAGACCACGATCAGTATGAGCCCGCCTACGATCAGTGAAGCAATGACGCCGCCGCTCACTGCCATGTCAAGACCTCCTAAGAGGGGTCGCTCAGTTGCTTCCGCCGAGTTCGGCGAAGAAACGGGCCAGCACGTTGTGCTCCTTCGGGCCGGCTGCCCGCACCAACCTGCTCAACTCGCCATGGTCGAACCACAGGCCGTGTTCGCGCGGGCAGCGGTCAAGCGTGATGGGTGGGTCGGTCTCGGTCCGCACCTCAAGCATGGCCTTGCGGCAGACCGGGCAGCCTCGCCTGCCCTGCGGTGGACGCGCGCCTTGCAGTTGCTCCAGCGCACGCAGCAGCTCGTCCTCCAACACGCCGCCCCGCTCGCCCACCAGCTCCAGTTCTCCCGAGTCCAGCCACACGCCCCCGCACCCGGCGCAGTAGTCCACCTCCACCTGCTCGAACTCCAGCACCAGCATCTCGCTCCCGCAGAGCGGACACCCCGCCGCTCTTCCCTCCTCGCCGCACGCTGCCCACCGCCCCGCTGCTGGCGCAGCCATATCTGTGGGCGGCCTCCCGCCCGAAGCTTCAGCCCGATGCAGACGAGCGCGGACCGTAGGCAGGCATTATACCGGCTGGCCGGCCGGTGCTCCAACTGGCACTGGGCGGAATCCGGGGGGGTGCCACCGGAGCCGGCGGGCGGCGTGCGTGCGCGATTCGTCGGAGCTGTCAGCACCGCGACCCAGGCCAAACTCCCGCACCAAGAGAAGGGCTTGCTTCTGCGTTGCGTCCCATGTATGATAGCGGCAAACAGCGCAAGCGAGACCGGTTCTCTAGAGGGATGGCTGTTATGACGAGTCACAGGTATGTATGGCTGTTGGTGTTCGCATTGTGCATGGCGCTGTTGGCAATGGCTCTGCCCCCGGGAGCTTCCGCGGGTCCCGGTCGAGGGGGCCCTCCTGAGCAGGTGGTTGCAGCGCAGGAGCGGCACACTGCGCGTCTGCTGTCTGTCGAGGGCGTCGTCGGAACGGCGGCCGGGGCGGAGGCAGTCCTGGTGCTGGTAGAGACTTCAGAGGCCGCCGGCAGAGTGCCACAGGAGCTGGACGGGGTGCCGGTAAGGGCGAAGGTGACCGGGCCGATCCGGGCCCTGGCGGACGCCACGGCCAGGTTCGAGCGCCCCGTGCCGACGGGGGTCTCCACGGGCAACGAGGCGGAGTGCTCCGCCGGCACAATTGCCTGCCGCGTGCGGGACGCCGACGGTAACGTCTACGCACTGAGCAACAACCACGTCTACGCGCTGGAGAACGCCGCCGCT
>CAYFVS010000167.1:0-19134 GCA_964346565.1 uncultured candidatus Brocadiaceae bacterium
CGCCGCGCGAAGTACTACCTGCTGACCGCCTGCCTGGTGGCGGCGTTCCTGGGCATCTCGATCTTCGGGCTCTTCGACCCCCTGGCGATCGCCGTGCGGAGCTACGTCCTGGCGGTGCACAGCTACGTGGCTCAGGCCGTGGCCTCCGCTCTGGGGGCGCTGGGCCTGACCGGTGCCTCGGGGGCCGTCCGGACGGGCCTGGTCGCGCGCGTCCAACCGGTGTTCCTGATGCACGTGGCCACGCTGGCGCTGTTCGGCCTGCTGCTGGGTCTGGAGCTGGTGCGGCGCAGGTTTTGGTGCCGCTACCTCTGCCCGCTGGGGGCGATGTATGCCCTGGCCGGCAAGGTGGCCCTCACGAAACGCGCCGTCGGCGAGGCGTGCATCGAGTGCGGCCGGTGCGCGGCCGCCTGCCCGACCGGCTGCATATCCCGGGACGGCCACCGGACGCTGAACGACGAATGCATCCTGTGCCTGGACTGCCAGGCCGTCTGCCCGACGCGCGCGGTGAGCTTCTTTGGCCGGGCGCCGGCGGAGCAGCGGGAGGAGGTGGACCTGACGCGCCGTGGCGCGGTGGCGGCGGTCGGCGCGGGGCTGCTGGCCTATCCCCTGCTGCGGCTCAAACCGTCGGAGCAACTGTCCAAAGGCGATCCACTGATCCGGCCCCCGCTTGCCGGGCGGGACCCGGAGGCGTTCCTCTCCAGATGCCTTCGCTGCGGACAGTGCATGAGGGCCTGCCCCACGGGGGTGATCCAGCCGGCGGGCCTCCGGGCGGGCCTGGAGGGCATGTGGACGCCGCATCTGGTGCCCCGCCTGGGATACTGCATCTACGAGTGCGACGCCTGCGGGCGGGTCTGCCCGTCGGGGGCGATCCCGCCCTTCAGCCTGGAGGAGAAGCACCGGACGGCTATCGGCCTGGCCTACGTTGACCGCACCCGCTGCATCCCCTGGCGGGGCAACCAGCGGATCGGTGAGGAGGACTTCGTGGCCGACGAGCACAACTGCGGGGTCTGCGAGGAGGTCTGTCCCGTGCCGGGGAAGGCCATCCACTTCCGGCGCGTTTATGCCGGGCTCGGCCGGGGGCGCGGCGGCGAAGGCTACGGCCGGGCACGCGGGGCTGGCGAAGTGAGCCCGGAAGGCGGCGAGCTGCGCCTGCCCTACGTGAGGGAGGAGGCCTGCGTGGGCTGCGGGTTCTGCGAGGCGTCCTGCCCCGTCGTCGGCAAGCCAGCCATTCGCGTGAGCGGCGGCTTCCGGGAGCTGCCCCCGCCGGAGGAGCGGACGGCCGCGCCGCCCGAGACCGAACGCGCCCTGCCGGCGGGCTCGGGCGAGTTCCGCCTGGCCGGGCCCAAGACCACCTACGCCGGGCCGGAGGAGCTGTACGCGTACATCAACGGCGGCGGCGAGCCGTACCTGACGTTCAACTTCATCCGCGTGTCCACCGCCGACTACACTGACGGCGAGCGCGAGCTTAAGGTGGACCTGTGGGAGTTCGAGACCACCGACGACGCCTACGGCGCCTACGCCAAGGACCGCCGAGGGGAGCCGGTCGAGGTCGGCGACGAGGGCTCGATGCTGGAAGGCTCCCTCTGGGCGCGGCACGGGCGGTTCATGATCTCGGTGCTGGACATGGACCGGACGCCGCCCGAACATGCCCGCCGGCTGGCCGCGGAGGCGCTGGAGGCCCTCGAAGCCGGGCCGGCCCCCAGGCCGCAGATATGCCGACGGCTGCCGCGGGACGGGCTCCGCCCGCAGAGCGTGCTGTTCATGCGCGACCAGGCGCCGCTCTACAGCGTGGTCCTGGCCGACGAGTGGATCCCGGAGGGCACGTTCGGCATCGAGGGCGGCGCCGTCGGAGCCTACGGGGCTTACGACCTGCGAGAGGACGATCGGCCGGCCGCGCTGTTGCTGGTGCTGCATCCCGAACCGGCTCCGGCGGCCGAAGCCGTCCGGCGCCTCGCCTCCGTGCGGCGGGACTGGGGCGAGGAGCAGGTGAGAGATGAGCCGTACATCGTTTTCCGCGCCGGCCAGGACAACTACTGCGCCATCGGCAGCCGCGGGCCGTACTTCGGCGCCGCTTTCTTCATGCCCACAGCGGAGGCGGGTGCGCGCTTGCTGGCCGAGTGCCTGGGCTCCGGCCGCTGACCGCAGAGACGGGAGAAACGCATGTCCGTCCAGCCGCTGCACTTCCTCGACGCCCACTGCGTGCTGGGCCGGCACGGCTACTGGCGCGAGCCGCAGCCCGCCAGCGTGCCCGAGCTGCTGGCCGTCATGGACCGGTTCGGCATCGGCCAGGCACTGGTGACGCACTGCGACAGCCGGACGCACCATCCGGCTGTGGGCAACCGGGCCGTAGGGGAACTGACCGATGGTCAGCCGCGCCTGCTGCCGGCCTGGGTCTTGCTGCCCCCTTCCACCGGGGAGACGCCTCAGCCGGAGTGCATCATCGAGGAGTTGCGCGCGGGGGGTGTGAAAGCGGCCTTCCTCTGCCCGGGCACCTACGGGCACGGCCTGGCGGACTGGGAGCTGGACGCGCTGCTGGGGCCGCTGGCCGCGGCGGGGGTGCCCGTGTTCCTCGACGGCGAGGCGGGCTTCCCCGGCTGGGGCTATGCCTACACTCTGGACTCCCTGGACGTGGAGGCCGTGCTGCGACTGGCCCTCAGCCATCCGACGCTGCCCGTGGTGATGACGGCCTTCCGGTTCCGCCACACGAACCGCCGCGTGGCCTGCGCGATGGCGCGTGCGCCGAACCTATACATGGAGCTGTCGGGCTGGTGGTTCCACAAGAACGTCGAGTTCCTGGTGGACCTGGTGGGGCCGGAGCGACTGCTGTTCGGCACCAGGCTACCCGTCCATGACCCGGGGGCCACAAAGGCGACCGTCCAGTACGCCGACATCCCGCAGGAGGCGAAGTCTCTGATCGCCGGGGAGAACCTGCGCCGCCTGCTGTCCTGGGACGGTGATGTGGTGCCGACGGCTCCCCCCGAGCCCGAGAGCGGCCAGGAGGACCAGTTGTACGCGAAGGCCATGGCGGGAGCGGACCTGGCCGGGGAGGGCTTCGCGGACGGGCACGGCCACGTCGGCCGCAGCAGCACGTACGTGGTCCCCGGCTGGTCGCCCGACGAACTGGTGCGGGACATGGACAGGCTGGGCGTGGAGACGGCCTGCGTCTTCCCCCTCAACAGCGACGCGGGCGATGACCGGCCGGCCAACGACGTTGTCATTGAGGCCCAGCGGGATCATCCCGGGCGTCTGACCGGCTTCGCCCGCGCCGGGGCGAGCCGACCGGTCGTGGAGGCCCGTGCCGAGTGGGAGCGCTGCATCAGGGCGGGCCTGCGCGGCATCAAGCTCTACACCACCGACCCCGACCATGTGCGCGCCGCATGCGCCATCGCCGACCGCGAGCGACTCATCATGGTGAACCACAACTGGGGCGAGCCGGAGCAACTGCTGGAGTTCGCCACTGAGTTCCCCGGCGCCGTCCTGGTCACCGGCCACACGAGGGATGACCTGGCCTCCGTCTGCCGCGAGGCGGAGAACGTTTACGTCGGCACCTGTCCGCTGATCGCATTCGGCGCCGCCGAGCGCTACGTGGAACTCTACGGCGCGGACCGCCTGCTGTTCGGCTCCGACATGAGCGACCTGCCGATTCCGTGGGGGCTGGGACCGATCCTGTACGCAGACATGGCCGAGGCGGACAAGCGCGCCATCCTCGGTGGCAACCTGCGCCGCCTGCTCCAAACCCACTCCCGTCCAGGCTGACCTCGTCATGGCAAAGACACGCATCCGAAGGCTCATGGGTTGCCTCCTGGTGCTGGTGTGTGTGCTCGGCGTGGCCCTTCTGGGGTGCAATCTGGTGGCCTGCCGGCTCATGCGCGCGCGGGGCACCTCGGTCCCCGTTGACCCGGAGACGGGTCTCATGCGGGGCGGCGGGCCGGTCGAAATTGCCAGGGGCCGGAACCGTGCCTGCCTGCTGCTGCACGGCTGGTTGACCACCCCGGCGGACTTCGGCCCCCTGCCCGAGGCGCTGGCCGAGGCCGGCTGGGACGTGTTCGCTCCACTGCACGAGGGCCACGGCGCGCGGCCGACCGAGCTGGAGGAGGTCACGGCTGAAGACCTGTTGGAGGCGGCCCGGGAGCACTACGAGCGGGTGCGGGCGGAGTACGACCGGGTCGCGCTCGTCGGTTTCAGTATGGGCGGGACCATGGCCGTCCTGCTGGCCGCCGAGCAACCGCCGGACCGGTTGGTGCTGGTTGCGCCGTTCTTCGGCGTGCGGCACCGCTGGTACTACGTGCTGCCGGCGCGCTGGTGGGCCGGAATCCTCTCGCCGGTGCTGCAGTGCGTCTGGCGGGGCCGGGCCGGGGTCCACGTCAACCGTCCCGAGGGGCGCGAGGCGGTGCGCATGTACTGCGGCTTCCCGACCAGCGCCGTCACAGCGCTGTTCGAGTTGCGTCGCCGCGCACTGGCCGCCGACGTCGCGTCGCTGACCTGTCCCGTGCTGCTGGTCTACTCGCAGGGGGACGGCGTCTGCTCACCGGAGGCGACCGAGCGGTTTGCCGAGCGATTGCCTGGCGGGGCGGTGCGCCGGGAGGTGTTCACGCGTTCGGACCACCACCTGCTGCTGGACTACGACCGGGAGGCGGCGGCGGAGCGAATCGTGGAGTTCCTCGCTGAGCCCGCACCACGGGATTGACAGGCCCGTGGGCGCCCTCTATAATCGAAGTTGAATCCCGCCGGGGGGAAGTACGCGGCGGGATGTATTCTCTGCGCAGCGGCGCCTGCCGAAGCAGTGCGGCGGCGCGCTGTGCAGTCGTCCATTCCCTATGCAGCGAAGGGGGCCGCTCCGATGTGTGGTGAGCAAGTGTCAGTCAAGTGCGAGGACGACCTGTTCTGCGGCGTCAACAAAGCCGCCGACCCGTCGAACATGACGGACCTGGACAAGAAGCACGTGCCAGTGATCAGCGCACCGGACTCGGTGCAGCGAGGGGAGTGTTTCGAGGTGCAGGTCGCGGTGGGTGAGTTGCTGGAGCATCCGAACGAGCGGGGGCACTACATCCACTTCGTGGAGCTCTACGCGGACGAGACTTACCTGGGGCGGATGGACTTCACGCCGGTCACCACCTGCCCGGTGGCGACCTTCTGCGTCCGGCTCGAACACATCCACGAGCAGTTGCGGGCGTTTGAGTTCTGCAACTTGCATGGGGTGTGGGAAGGCGACAAGGCGCTGCATGTCGGGGCATAGAGTGCGCCCGCCGGGCGGGAGCCGTCGGTTTGCTTGACAAGCGGCTCCCGACTCTGTATTTGGGGCGGTCGTGGGCGCTCGCGAGAGCGCCGCGGAACTGAACCCATGCTTACTGTGAGGAGCGGCGATGAGGGTAGAGGTGACGGAGGATTGCATCGCTTGTGGACTGTGCGTGGACACGTGCCCCGAGGTTTTCGAGATGGGCGAGGAGTTTGCCGAAGTCATCGTGGACGAGGTGCCGGAGGACTGCGAGGACGCCGTCTACGACGCCGCCGAGGAATGCCCGACCGAGGCGATCATCGTTGAGGAAGACTGACCGGGGCGGCGCGCGGCCGACCGTCGCAGGCGGTGGCCAGCATAGGAAGGGGGCAGAGGATGGCTGACGTGCCGATCGCAGCAGGCGCCCCCGACATGGAGGGGCGTCTGGACCAGCTACGCCGATGGTTGGCGGGACCGCCCTTCTGGACCACCCGGGAGGGGCTGTGGCACCCCGCCGTGGACATCCACGAGCGAGACGGGGAGATCGTCGTCGAGGTGGAGATCCCCGGCATGAAGGGCGAGCAGATTGACGTCTCCATCGAGCGGCGGCACCTGCTGGTTGAGGGTTCCCGGCCGGCTTCGTCCGTGGCCGAGGAGGGCGAGGCCCGCTACCGGGAGCGGCCCGTGGGTCGGTTCCATCGAGTAGTACACCTGCCGGGGCCGGTTGACGCCGACGCGGCCAGCGCCACCTACGAGGACGGCGTCTTGACCGTCGTTCTCCCCCTGGCGGCAGGCGGCGAGGGCCGCCGGATCGAGATCCGTTAGCAGGCTGCTGAAGAGGGGTAGGTCCGGCGTCTCGCAGGACCAGGCGCGCCGAGACGGCGCGGCTACCCACTCGAAGAATGATCGCTACGGCATGGAGGAAGTTGCTCAACAGGGTGTGAACGGAGGCAAGAGCGGCGGTTCGGACGGCCTGGCTGGCCGTCTGCACAAGCGCAGTTCTGACGGGGGCACACATGGCGAAGTGGGCTGAGTTCGAGGACGGCACGGCGATCGGTGAGCAGGTCCTCCGGGTGCTGGCCCGCTACGCGCCGGGCGGCACGCTGGACGTGTTCGCCTCGGACCAGCACAGCTCCTACCTCAGGCTGATAGGGACGTTCCTGGAGCACACCGGCCAGGCCCGCGAGGCGACCGACGAGGACGTGCGCCAGGTGTGCCGCCGGTTTGCGCGGGCGCTGGACGGCACGCCGTCGGCCGCCCTGTTCAACCACCTGGCCTACCTCAGCGAGGGGTTCCGGGCGCTGCTCGGCGAGAGGACAATGCTCATCGGCCGCCTGGAAGACACGAACACCGTCGAGATGGACGGCGGCCGGGGACATCTGGCACAGCTTGCCGTCGAGCCGGAGGATGTCGCCGACCGGGTGGATGCCTTCAAGACACTGGTGAAGCTCGACCCCGACCACCAGGAGAGCTGGCAGCGGAACCTGGAGTGGCTGGCGGACGTGTTCCAGCGATGTCGCGCACTGGGGAAACCGCTGTTCAACGAGACACTCATCGCGCGCCGGCCCGACGAAACCAGGGCCCAGATGGCCCGGCGCCTGCCGGAGGGCGTGGTGCGCATGGCGGAGGACTTCGGCCCCTACGGGGACTTCTATAAGACCCAGGTGCCCGTCCTGTGGATCGAGAACGGGGACGGCGGCGTGGAACGGGTCAGCTCGCCGGACGAGGTGCGCAGCGCGACGGTGACCATGGCCCAGGTGGTGGACCGGCCCATGCTGCTGCTGAGCGCGGCGGTGGACTTCGAGCAGTATGCCGCCCAGTACGCGATGGTCTGCGACGTGGTAGCCGGGCCGATGTGCGGGCGGGCGTACTTCAAGGAAGCCTTCACCACGCCCGAGACGCGGGACATGGACAGCCTGGCGGCCTCCTTCGCGCAGATCGCCCTGCCCCGCATGAGGCAGATAAAGGGCCTGGCCCAGAAGGTCAGCCGGCCCTGGTGGCACCAGTTCCGCTGGATGGCCGACGAAGCGAAGGACCTCATCCGGCCGGACGCCAAGCCGTCCGGCGGCGTGCGTGCGGACTTCGGTTACTGACGCACACCATCAGCGGCGGAGATCGCCATGCCACAGGTGGATGATACCCAAGAGAACCACGAGGCCTGCCGGGCGAACTACTGTGGCAAGTGCCCCAGCTACCCGGAGTGCGGCGAGGAGGCGCTCTACTGCGCCCGCGGCGGCAGCGAGGCAGAGGTCGAGCGCAACGGCTGCGACTGCCCGGAGTGCCCCATCTGGCAGAAGTGCGGCCTCGGCGGCATGTACTACTGCGCAAAGTGAGCTGACGACGGAGGGGATCCGACATGCCGGAGGCCGCCGAAGCACGCTTCTACGAGGTCGCGGAGGACGGCGCGGTTGACTGCCACCTGTGCGCCCACCGCTGCCGCGTGGCCGACGGCAAGCGGGGCTTCTGCCGCGTGCGGGAGAATCGCAGCGGCACCCTGTACTCCCTGGTCTACGGGCGCCTGATCGCCCGCCACATGGATCCCATCGAGAAGAAGCCCCTCTACCACTTCCTGCCCGGCACGGGGTCCTATTCGATCGCCACACCGGGGTGCAACTTCCGCTGCTCGTTCTGCCAGAACTGGCGTATCTCCCAGACCGACGTGGCCCAGTCGTTCGAGCCCCTCGGCTGCGTTGAGCCGGAGGAGGTCGTCGAGGACGCCGTCCGGCAGGGCGCCCGCAGCATCGCCTACACCTACACCGAGCCGACCATCTTCATGGAGTACGCCCTGGACTGCGCCGGGCTGGCCCGGGAGCGTGGCCTGCGCAACGTGTTCGTCACCAACGGCTACCAGACGCCGGAGGCCGTCGAGGGCATGGCCGGACTGATTGACGCGGCCAACGTGGACCTGAAGGCGTTCACTGACGAGTTCTACCGGGACATGTGCCGCGCCCACCTGCAGCCGGTGGTGGACGCCATCTCCAACATGCACCAGGCCGGCATACACGTGGAGGTGACCACGCTGGTGGTGCCGGGCCAGAACGACGACGACGAGCAACTCGGGGGCATTGCGGAGTTCATCGCGGGTGTCTCGCCGGACATCCCGTGGCACATCTCGCGGTTCCATCCCGATTACCGCGAGACGGGCATCCCGCCCACGCCGATGGCGACGATGGAGCGCGCTGCCGAGTACGGGCGCGAAGCCGGACTCAACTACGTGTACATGGGCAACGTGCTGACCGCCGAGGGGCAGAACACGCGCTGTCCGGACTGCGGCCGCGTGCTGGTGCGGCGCACCGGGTTTGCTCGCGCGGGGATGGACCTGTCGGAGTCCCGCTGCCCCAAGTGCGGCCGCGAAGTGCCCATCGTGCTGGAGTGACTCCCCGGCCGGGGGTGTGCAGATGCGCCACGTCAGGGAGACGGTTGACCGGCCGCGCCCGGTCTTCCGGGACCGGCGGGCGGCGGGACTGGCCCTTGCGGATTATCTCGAGGCGGAAGACGCCTCGCCCGGCGTGGTGATGGCTGTGCCGGCCGGCGGCGTGGCGGTGGCCTCCCCGGTGGCCACCCACTTCGGCGCGCCGCTGGACGTGGTGCTGGTCCGCAAGCTGCCCTATCCGTTCGCGCCGGAGTCGGGCTTCGGGGCGGTCAGCCTGGGCGGCCAGGTGGTGATGGACGAAGCCGCCGCCAGCCGGGCCGGCCTGAGCCGGGCGCGCATCAACGCCATCAAGGAGCGCGTCCTGAAGGGGCTGCGCCAGAGGGCGCGGCGGTTCCGGCAGGTGCGTTCGCCGGTGGAGATCGAGGACCGGGAGGTCCTGCTGGTGGACGACGGGTTGGCCACCGGTTCGACGATGCTCGCGGCGGTCAGCGAGGTGCGCCAGCGGGGGGCGGCCGGCGTATCGGTCGCCGTGCCGGACGCGCCCGAGGACACCATCTGGCGGCTGGAGCCGGCGGTGGACCGGCTCTACTGCCTGTTCGCCCAGAGGAGCAAGCCCTTCGCGGTCGCATCCTTCTACCGGCGCTGGCGCGATCTGACCGACGAGGAGGCGGCTGAGCTGCTGCGGCGAGGCCCGCAGGACGAGGGCGCTCCTTGACCACGTGCATGGCTTAAGGATGTCTGCGGCGGTTGCACTGCCGTGCCGACTACGGCACACTGCGGGCGGCGAGCTTCTAACGCGTCCCTGTCCGAGGCGGCCGAGCGTGTGCGCGAGATCCGGGCGGAACGGACCCAACCGGCTGATCAGTTGCTCCAGCCCCTACCTGCGTCAGCACGCTGACAACCCCGTGGACTGGTACCCCTGGGGTGAGGATGCGTTCGAGCGGGCCCGCCGCGAGGACAAACCCATCCTGCTCAGCATCGGCTACTCGGCCTGTCACTGGTGCCACGTCATGGCGCGGGAGAGCTTCGAAGACCCGGAGATCGCCCGGCTGATGAACGAGAACTTCGTCTGCGTCAAGGTTGACCGCGAGGAACGCCCCGACCTGGACCGCATCTACATGCGCGCCGTGCACGTGCTGACCGGTTCGGGCGGCTGGCCGCTGACGGTGTTCCTGACTCCCGAGCTGGAGCCTTTCTACGGGGGCACCTACTTTCCCCCCGAGGACAGGCCCGGCGTGCGCGGCTTCCCCCAGGTGCTGCGGGCGGTGCGGGAGGCATACGATCAGCGGCCGGACGACGTGAGCACCGCCGCCGAGCAGATCATCGCGGGCATGGAGAGGAGCCTGGAGCTGGTGGCCGCCGAGGGAGAGCTGGACTACCAGATGGCCGAGAGAGCCCTCCGGGCGGCGGCCGGCCAGTTCGACCTGAGCCAGGCCGGGTTCGGCACGCGCGCCAAGTTCCCCCAGGCGCCCCTGCTCGACTGGCTGCTGCGCCTGTGGGCCGTCAGCGGCGACGAGCGGGCGCGGCTCATCGTCGAGTCCACCCTCGACCGCATGGCCGACGGCGGCATCTTCGATCACGTCGGCGGGGGCTTCCACCGCTACACCGTGGACAGCGCCTGGCGCATCCCCCACTTCGAGAAGATGCTCCACGACAACGGCCAGCTCGCCGGCCTCTACGCGGACGCCGCGCGGGCATGGGGGCGGGACGATTACCTGGAGGTCGCCCGCCGGACGGCCGATTACGTCCTCCAGGAGCTGTGCCATCCGGACGGCGCCTTCTGCGCATCCCAGGATGCCGACAGCCGAGGCGAGGAGGGGCGCTATTACGCCTGGAGGTACGACGAGCTGATAGAATGCCTGAGCCCGGAACTCGGGGGCCTCGTGGCGAAGCACTACGGCGCGACCCCGGAGGGGAATTGGGAGGAGGGCCTGAACGTGCTCTACCGGGCGGCCCCGGCCGAGGAGCTGGCCGTCGAGCCCCCCGAGGAAGCTCGCCGGATGCTGCGGCATGCGCGGCAGATGCTTCTGGAGCGGCGGCAGGAACGGGTGCCGCCGGCGACGGACGACAAGGTGCTGCTGGACTGGAACGCACTGATGATCAGCGGCCTGACCCGGTTGCACCGGGCCGGGAGCGGGGATGGCTACCTGGCCGCCGCCTGCAAGGCGGCGCGGTTTCTGTGGCGCGAGTTGTGGCGCGAGGGCCGCCCCGTGCACAACTGGACCGACGGCAGGGCTGGCCAGGTGGCCTACCTGGCGGACGTGGCCCTGTTCGCGGGCGCCTTGCTGGACCTCTACGAATGCACGTTCGAGCCGGACTTCCTGCGCCAGGCCCGGCGGGCGGCGCGGCGCATCAGGCACGACTACTGGGACGGAGAGGGCGGTCGCTTCCACGAGGCCGCCGGCGGGGTCGAGGCACTTATCGCCCAGCCGGATACATTCGAGGACGAACCCACCCCCTGCGGGGCCTCGGCGGCGGTGCACGTCCTGCAGCGCCTGGCCGCCCTGGGCGAGGACGGCCGGGAAGCCCCCCTGGCGGAGCGCGTCCTGCGCAGCGCGGCGGGTCTGATGGAGCAGAATCCAACGGCCATGCCGAACATGCTGTCGGCCCTGCTGCGCCACGTGGGCGAACCGACCGAACTGGTGGTGGTGGAACCGGCGGGCGGAGGGCTGCGGCCCGTCGCGGATGAGTTCTACCTGCCCTATCTCACGCTGGCCGGCGCGGCGCCGGAGCGGGTCGAGGAGCTGGCGGAGGACATCCCCCTGCTGCGCGGCAAGGGGTCGGCCGGTGGGGAGTCGGCGGCGTACCTCTGCCAAGGCGGAGTGTGCCGGGAGCCTGTCCACCAGCCGGAGGGGCTGCGGCGGCAGCTGCGGCAGCTGATCCCCGAGGACTGAGGGGCACGTGGATGCCCGATTGGAAGCCGCTCGAGCTGGAGGACCACGGCGCCGTCGCCGAGCGGCTGCGCCGCCATCCGCCGCGCATCTCGGAGCACACCTTCACCAACCTGTGGGTGTGGGCGGAGGGCCGGCCGGTCTCCTGGGCCGTGGTGGGCGATTCGCTGGTCTTCGTGCAGCGGCAGGAAGAGCGGCGCAGCGTTCTGGGACCGCCGCGCGGGCCGCATTCCCTTGCCGACCTGCTGGAGGAGCTGGTCGCCGACGGACTGCGCAGCTTCGAGCGCGTGCCCGCCGAGACGGCCGACCCATTGCGCAAGCGCGGCCTGACAGTGCGGGAGGACAGGGACAATGCCGACTACGTTTACCGCCGCCGCGACCTGGTCGAGCTGCCGGGACGGGATTACCACCGCCAGAAGAACCTGGCCAACCAGTGCCTCTCCAGCCACGAGTGCAGCTACTGCGAGCTGAGGCCCGAGGTGGCCGAACAAGTGTGGGACATGCAGGAGCGCTGGTGCGAGGAGCAGGACTGCGGGAAGCGCAAGGGCCTCTGCGCCGAGCGACGTGCCATCCGGAGGGCGCTGGACCACTTCGCGGAACTGGAACTCGCCGGCGGGGCAGTGCGCATCGAGGGCGCCGTCCAGGCATACGCGCTGGGCGAGGGCCTGAGCCCCGACACGGCCGTGGTGCACTTCGAGAAGGCCATGACCCGCTTCAACGGGCTCTACCAGGTGATTAACCGGTGGTTCGCCGAGCGCGGGCTGGAGGGCTTCGAGTTAATCAACCGCGAACAGGACCTGGGAATCCCCGGCCTCCGCAAGGCCAAGCAGAGCTACCACCCGGTCCAGATGGTGGACAAGTACGTGGCCGCCCTCGAACCGGAGGTGCTGGCGCAGATCGCGCCCGCTGCGCAGGGGCGCTGCACCGAATGAGACACGGACCGGGAGCAAGGCAACCATGAGCCGACCTGAACTGCCTTCCAGCCGAGAGCAAGCCGAGCAACTGCGCATGCTGCTGGCAGACCGAGAGCGCGCGCTGCTGCTGCTGCACGACAACCCCGACCCAGACGCCATGGCCGCGGGGTTCTGCCTGTCCCACCTGCTGGAGCAGGCCACTTCCTGCAAGCCGCGCATCGTCTACGGGGGCCTGGTCGGCCGTGCCGAGAACCGTTACATGGTCAGGAGCCTGGAGATTCCCCTCTGGTCGGTGGACAACATCAAGTTCCGCCCCGATGACGCCGTCGTCATGGTGGACACCCAGCCTGGCTTTGGCAACAACTCCGCCCCGGAGGACTGCGACGTGGCAGCCGTCATTGACCACCACCCGCCGCTCGACGAGATCGACGCCCCCCTGGTGGACATCCGGGAGCAGTATGGCGCCGTGACCACCGTCGTGAGCGAGTACCTGGTCGGCGCCGGGGTGGACGTGCCGGCGGAGCTGGCCACCGCCATCTGCTACGGCATCAGCAGCGAGACGCAGGACCTGGGCCGGGAGGCATCCGAGGCGGACATCGCCGCATTCCTGGAGGTGTTCCCCCGCTCGGACCAGCCGCTGCTGGGTCGGCTGCACCATCCGACCCGGCCGGCGGCTTTCTTCGGCGACCTGGAGCGGGCCATTCACGCCGCGCAGATGGCCGGCGACGTGCTGATCTGTCACATGAAGGGCGCCTCCAGCGCGGACAGCGTCGCCGAGATGGCCGACATACTCATCTCGGTTGAGAGCGTTCAGTGGACGCTGTGCAGTGCTCCCTACGGCGAGCGGCTGGTGCTGTCGCTGCGCTCGGCGCGGCGGGACGCCCGGGCGGGGGAGCTGCTGCGAGAGGTAGTGGGCGAACCCGGCCTGGCCGGCGGCCACGGGATGATTGCAGGGGGGGCCCTACCGATCGAGGAGGAGGGCGATCTTCAGCCACTGCGCCGGGAGCTGACCGAAGCGCTGCTGGAGGCCCTGGGGCGGGACCCGGAGCAGGACATGACGCCGCTCACCGAGCAGACGGGCGTTCCGGCGGCAGAACGGGGCGCCGAGGGCCGAGCCGGAGGCATCGTCTGAAGGCCAGCCGTCTATACGGGAATCCAGATCCTCCTTGCCGTCACGACTTCCACCTCCGCCGGCAGCGACAGGGGCATGTCGGCCCTCGTGTGGAAGACCAGGCCCTTGTAGCCGGTCAGGTACAGGTGTTTGCGCCGGAACAGCCCGGCGGTTGCCGTCACGACCAACGGCTGCTGTGACCGGCTCAGCACGGCGGTGAAGTGCTCGGGCTCGACGCGCACGATGGCGCCCGACGCCTTGATGGCCTCCGCGATGACGTGCGCCTGCGCGGCGCCGGACGTTCCTCCTGCCCATGCCATGGTCGCTCACCTCCGTTGCGTGGTTTGGCCTGCGGGTCCGTCCGGCTCCTCGCCGGTGGTTTCGGGGCGCCCGCGACCGATCTTGTGCTCCCGGCCGGCGAGGAGGCGGCGGATGTTGCCGCGGTGCAGGTAGATGACCAGCGCCCCGCCCAGCGTGGCCATGGCCGTCAGGAACACGCCCTGCCCCAGCGGCTCCGGATGCATGAGCAACAGGGCCAGCGGGAGCGCCACCGCCGCCGAGATCGAGGCCAGCGAGACGTAGCGGAAGGCGCCGAACACCGCCACCCACACGCCCGCGGCGATCAGCACCTGCCGCGGCGCCAGCACGGCGAAGACGCCGGTGCTGGCGGCCACCGCCTTGCCTCCCTTGAACCCCAGATAGACGGGGAAGACGTGCCCCAGTATGGCCGCCAGGCCCGTGCCTACCGCCAGAGGGTGGGGGTCGTAGCCGCCCCGGGGCACCAGAAGCGTCGCCGCCAGCGTGGGCAGGAGCCCCTTCGAGAAGTCAAGCAGGAAGATGACCGGGAAGAAGCGGAAGCCCAGCACCCGCGCCGCGTTCGTTGCCCCGATGTTGCCGCTGCCGGTCTGGCGTATGTCCACCCCTCGGAGCCACCTGGCCGCCAGGAAGCCGAACGGCACGGCGCCGTAGAGGTAGGCAAGGACCGGCAACAGGTAGAGCCATGCGGCCATCAACGTCTCCGCCGCTATAGCAGCACGTTGCCCCAGGGCCTGGGCAGGGGCCGGGTCTCCAGCCGCCTGCGCACCAGGTCCCGGTACTGCTCCTCCCGGCCCATCTCCTTGAGCCGCTCCAACATCGCATCCAGGCTGCAGTAGAGGTCCGGCGTGTGGCCGGCCGCCATCTGGAGCTGGAACGGGTCGAGCGAGGCGTCCGAACCGGTGCAATGCTCGTGCCACCAGTCGCAGAGCAGGTGGTCCAGCCGGGCTACGACTTCCGGCCGCTCGGTTGCCACGTTCGTGCGCCGGTGGGGGTCGTTCTCCAGATCGTGGAGATACAGCGGCTCGTAGGGGTAGATGCCGGAGTGGATGGTGCGGATCAGACGCCACCGCGGCGTGCGCACCGCCCGCTGGAAGCTGTATATGCCGCAGCCGCAGACCAGGTGGGAGCGCCCCTCGGAGGGCTCCCCCCTGAGGGCCGCGGCGAAGCTGCGCCCGTCCCACCGGCTCGGCGTGGGCAGGTCCAGCATCTCCGTCAGCGTGGGGCACAGGTCGAGCTGGTAGAGCAGCCCGTCGAAGGCCCGCCCGCCGTGGGTCAGGCCGGGCCACCGGATGATCAGCGGCACGCGGGTTACCCCTTCGGTGGCGTTGCCGTGTTCGAAGTACATGCCCAGCTCGCCGATCGCCTCCCCGTGGTCGCTGGACAGGATGACGACGGTCTCCTCGGCGATGCCGACGGTCTCGAGCGCGTCCAGCAACTGCCCTACCGCACGGTCGGCGTAGCGCACCGTGCCGTCCAGCGCGTCGAACCAGCGTCCCAGGTCTTCCCTGTCGGCTATGTCATAGGGCACGTCCGCGGGTCCCCGCTCCCAGGTCGGTCCCCACCAGTCACGGGGCGTGCGGGGGCCGTACATCTCGGCGTAGTCACGGCGGACGGTCTCCTCGTCGGGGAACTCCGGCAGCGGCCCGTCGGCAGCCATCTCGACGTAGCGTTCGGGTGCCACGTAGGGGGTGTGCACGTCCCAGAAATGTGCGTGGAGCAGCCAGTTGTCCTCCCGGCCGTGCTCCCGCAGCCACTCCAGCACCAGGGAGTTCACGTCGTCGGCATTCTCGGAGCCCCCGGCCAGCTTGCTGCCGTGGTGCTCGGTGAACCCGGCCACGTACCACCAGGCGACGTGGCGCTGTGCGAAGCCGCTGAAGCTGACGG
This sequence comes from uncultured candidatus Brocadiaceae bacterium, assembly GCA_964346565.1. GTDB lineage: Bacteria > Planctomycetota > Brocadiia > SM23-32 > SM23-32 > JAWOCH01. The sequence goes on from CAYFVS010000167.1 coordinate 15,707, forward strand.
TGTTCCAGCCCTGGTCCTGGAACACACGCATCAACATGCGGCCCTCCGGGTGATGGGAATGGCCCCTGCCGGCGTAGCGAAGCTGACTGGCCGGGCCGTCGTGGCAGGTGACGCCGTTGTTGATGCCGAACCTGCCGCTCAGCAGCGCCGCCCGGCTGGGCAGGCAGGGGGCATCGGAGGTATGGCAGTTGGTCAGCAGCAGGCTGTCGGCCGCCAGGCGGTCGATGTTGGGGGAAGTCGGGCGGGCGTATCCGTAGCAGCCCAGGTGGTCGGGGCGCAGGCAGTCCACGTCTATATACAGCACGCGCATGGCCGGTTCTCCACAAGGGGGGCCTGTGCCGCTGTCACTATAGTGCACGGCCCGGCGCCCCGCAAAGCGCGCGCAGCATCCGCGGGATTCTCTTTGACAACCGGGCGGGGATGGCCTACAATCAGCCCCACTGGGCACGGACTCCCCCACCTGCTGGGCGCACACCTCTCGCGTATCCCGAAGGAATGCGGACTGGCTTGTCATGCCTGAGAAGGCTCTGAAGAGCGTGGCATCGAAGTTCCATCTCACCGTTGACCAGGCTCAGCGCATTCTGGAGCTGCTGGACGCCGGTTACAGCATTCCGTACATCCTGCGCTATCACAAGGAGCTGGCGGCCAACCTGGAGCCGAGCAGCTTCTATGAGCTGATGGAGGAGCGGTCTCGCCTGGAGAAGTTGGCCAGCCGCCGCCGCAAGATCCTGAAGAAGCTCCGCGAGCGCGACGTCCTGACCGACGACCTGGAGGAGCGCATCCAGCAGGCCGAGGACATGCAGGAGCTGATTGACTACTACGTGCCGTACCGGCCGCGCAAGCGTTCCCGTTCCCGCCTGGCGCTCTCCCAGGGGCTGCGCCCGCTGGCGACCGAGGTGCTCAACCAGGAGGAGTTCATCCCCGACCTGGCTGTCGCCGCCGAGCCCTTCCTTAACCCCGAAGAGGGCCTCGAGCGGGTGGAGGACGTGCTGGAGGGCGTCTTCCACATCATCGCCGACTGGATCGCCGAGGAGAAGTCGCACCGCGACGGCCAGCGGGAGGTGCTGCGGCAGGAGGCGGACCTGGTCGTCTGGCGCGCCCGCCGCTCCCTGCCCGGGCGGCTGGTGCGGGAGTTCAAGCAGTACTTCGACTACCGCCAGCCGGTCAAGGACCTGCACCCATACCACATGCTGGTCATTCTGCGGGGCAAGCGCGAGAAGGCCCTCGACTACAAGGTGGAGCCCCCGCTCGAGCAGATGGAGCGGGCTGCAGCCGACCTGTACCTGGCCGGAGGCGCTCGCGCGTTTGACCAGGTCATGTCCGAACTCGGCGAGTCCGTGCTCACCGGCGACGGGGAGGACCTGAGGAAACTGAACAGCTCCGAGTTCCTGGTCGCCTGCATCAAGTACGGCCTCGAGAGCATCCTGGCCGGCATCATCGCCCGCGAGCTGGACAAGGAGCTCTCCAAGCAGGCCGAGAGCCTGGCGCTGGACATCATCCGCCGCAATGTGAAATCCCTGCTGATGGTGCGGCCCGTGCTGCGGCGCACCCTGGGCGTGCATCCGGGTTACCGGACCGGGTGCAACCTGGCGGCCCTCGACCAGGAGGGCAACGTGCTGGAGAAGACCACCGTCTATCCCCATGCCCCTCAGAAGGAGCGCAAGGAGGCCACCGCCGAGATCGCCCGGCTGGTCAAGGAGCACGAGCTGGAGGTGGTCGCCATAGGCGACGGGACGGGCGCCGAGGAGACCGAGGAACTGCTGGCCGAGATCATCGCCGAGAGCTTCGGGGAGTTGCGCTACGCGATGATCACGGAGCTGGGGCTGGACGCCTACTGCACGAGCCGCTCCGCCAGGAACGAGATGCCCGACGTGCCCCAGGGGGAGCGCGGCGCGGTCTCGATCGCGCGCCGGATGCTCGACCCCCTGGCCGAGCTGGTCAAGATCAACCCCCGCGAGCTCTGCCCCGGGCGCTATCCCGACGACGTCAACGGCGGCCTGCTGAAGAGGCTGCTGGACCGCATCATCGAGGAATGCGTCTGCAGCGTGGGCGTTGACGTCAACAGCTCCTGCTACAGCATGCTCCGCTACGTCTGCGGCGTGGACCCGGAGAAGGCCCTGGCCCTGGTGGCCTACCGGGACAGGAACGGCCCGCTGACCAGCCGGCGCGAGGTGCGCGACGTGCCCAAGATGGGGGAGGAGAGCTACGAACGCGCCATAGGGTTCATGCGCGTGGCGGGCTCGGGCAATCCGCTGGACGTGACGCGCATCCACCCCCGGCACTACCCCGTGGTCGAGAGCGTCTGCGAGCAGGTCGAAGTGCCCCTCTCCGAGCTGGGCACCGAGGAGGGACGCGCCCGGCTGGAGGCGAAGCGGTCAGAAGTGCAGCTCACCGCGCTGGAGAAGCAGTTCGACATCCACTACCTGCTGCTTAAGGACATCGTGGAGGAGATGCTCAACCCCTGGCCGGACCCCCGCCTGGATCACCCGGGGCCCGTGCTGCGGGTCAGGCGCCTGTCGCTGAAGGACCTCGAGCCGGACCAATGGTTGCAGGGCACCGTACGCAACATCGTGGACTTCGGCGTGTTCGTGGACATCGGTGTGGGGGAAGACGGGCTGATCCACATCAGCGAACTGGCGGACAGCTACGTCGAGACGCCCTATGACGTGGTCTCGGTCGGGGACTGCCTGCGGGTGCGCGTGGTGCGGGTGGACCTCGAGCGCAAGCGCATAGCGCTGTCCCTGCGGGAGGAGAGCGGACGCCCCGAGAGGCGCGACCGTCCCTCTCGGCGCAAACGCAAGGAGCGCGAGGCAAGGGCGCCTGCCGCCGCCGGCGCGCCCCCCGATGTCCCCGATACCACTCCCGGCAGCGCCATCCGCGCCCCGAAGAGCACCGTGGGCTCCGAGAGCCGGCGGATCGAGAAAGCCAGCCTCTCCGACCGCCTGTCGAAGACCGAGAAACAGATCCTGAAAACGCCCGCCGCCGAGACGCAGGAGGCCGAAGCCCGAGAGGACGCGCAGGAGCGGGAGGGCGACGACCAGGAAGGCCTGGGCGGCCTGCTGGACAAGCTCGACTTCGCCAATATCGAACGCCGCGGCAAACCGTCCGACTGACCCAACCAGCAGCTCACAGCAACCACGGAGACATGGGCCTGCCGCGTGTCCTCCGTCGTGATGCTTCCTCAGTGGAGGGCCAGCAGCGCCGCACCCAGGGCGACCGCCAGCTCGGGCCTGTCCGGCACCACGATGCGGCAGGGCAGTTCCGCGTCCAGTGCCTGCACCATGGACGGGTTCCGCGCCACCCCGCCCACGAACAGGGCGCAGTCGCCTACGCAAATGCGGCTTGTCATGGCCGCCACCCGGCGAGCGACCGAGGCGTGCAACCCCCGCGCGATGCGCCCCCGGTCCTCCCCCCGCGCGATGAGAGAG
>CAYFVS010000168.1:0-1863 GCA_964346565.1 uncultured candidatus Brocadiaceae bacterium
AGTACGGGGTTGTGGTGGTGGATGTGCGCGATCCAGCCAACCCAAGGGGCATTGGGGCTGCAGCGGTCGGCTTCGTGCCCGTACACCTGGATGGCAGGGCGGACCTGCTGGTCGCCGCCGGCGGTGCCAGCGGGATCGCGATCCTGGAAGCCACCGACCCCTGGGCACCGACGCTCGTCGGCTCCCTCTCCCAGTGCTACGCGCTGGAGGTCGCCGTCCAGGGCAGCTTCGCATACCTGGTCGATCCGGCGGGATATCTCCGCGTCATCGATCTATACCACCCCGCAGCACCGGTGATGGTCGCCGAACTGCCAGTGGGCGGCGCCCCGTACGGGATCGCAGTGGTCGACGGCTACGCTTACGTTGCGGCTGGGCAGGCGCTGCTGGTGGTTGACGTCAGCATTCCGGAGTCGCCTGAGCTTGTCGCCTCACTCTCGGTGCCCTGCCAGCGCGTGAGCGCGAAGCCGGGCTTCGCCTACATCGACGAGGCCGTCTACGGCGGAATCCAGGTGGTGGATGTGAGAGATCTCGCCAACCTCGAGGTGGTGGGCACTGTGTACACCAGCAGCCTGATAGCCCGCTTCGTGGTGGTCGGCGATATGGTCTACGGCGCGAATCGGGCGCTCTGGGGCTCCAACACCGGCCTGGCTATCTTCGACGTCGCTGTCCCCACGGATCCGCTGCTGGCCGCCGCCCGGCTCGCCGATGGCTGGGCCTGCGGCATTGCGGCAACCCACAGCTACGCCTACCTCGCCGCCAGTTCCGCAGGTCTCCACGTCTTCGACGTCTCAGACCCCTACGACCCGACTCTGATCGCCACCGCCCAGTAGCAGCGACACACGACACAGTCCTTCAGCCACCAACGTGGCATCACAGAGAGCAGGGCGCCCGCCATCGGCGGGCGCCCTGTTTGTCTGCCGGCGTCGGTCCTGGGGACCGACACCCTAGTCCGCGGCCTGATACCCGCTACCGCCTGCGCGTGCGAGGACTCACGTCCTTGATCTTCTTCCCCGCTGCGCAGTCGGGTACCATGCCCATGCTCGCCATGCCCTTGGCTTCGTCCGGATCAGCGTTGCCGTAGTCGAATCCCTCCATCTCCTGCTCGGTCCCGCTCTCGTTGTAGTCAGTAAGAGGACCCAGCACATCGCCGATCTCCATACTGGAGGCTTCGGGATCACACAGCACCGCCAAAGCGTCTTCGATGATGGTCCCCGGAGCCGGGCTCAGGAGACAATCGTTGAACATGGCCGCCAGCACGTGCTTCGCCAGGGTCGGCCGGTTGCTGCCCTTCGAGGTCCAGAAGATCGCCATCGCATCGTTGGCGGTGACGGGACATCCGTCCGGCTCACACAGGTAGATCGTGCCGGCCTCGCTGCCCGTGATGCAGTCGAAGGCTGCCCGCAGCGCTGCCGGGTGGGTGAACCAGTATCCCGGTGTCCGGGTCACGCGGCCCGCTGCGTTGTAGAAGGTGATTTCCTTCGGCTCGACGTCCCCGCAGCAGTCGATGGTGAAGTCGTAGCAGATGAGGTCGTCGATCCCGTCCATGTTCGTGTCTTCGGTGTAGCTGGGCGGGGTCTCGACCCCATTCACCTCAAGCTTGCAGAACAGATAGATCGGGTCCAATGCCTCGCAGACCCGGTAGTCGCCCGGCTCGAGGTAGATAGGATCGGTGCACCCGCTGGCGCCTGTGCTGTACGGCGTCTCCGGTCCATCCGGAAGCTCCTTGAGGGTGAAGTTCCAGCTCGGCACCGGGCTCACCGCCGCCATCGGGTCGCACTCCGGCGACTCGAGGCCGTACTTGCAGATGGTCACAGGCACCTCGCAGGTGTTCTGGTAGGTGACCGTAACGTCCGGGGTGGCCTC
>CAYFVS010000169.1:0-7340 GCA_964346565.1 uncultured candidatus Brocadiaceae bacterium
CCGTCGGCCCCGGCCAGGATGAGCACGTCCGAGTCCGTCCCGCCGGGTTCGTCGCCGAAGATGATCACCGGCTCGATCAGCGGACCCTCGACCTCGCTGAGGATCACGTGGGGGATGAAGGACTGCTGGCGGAAGGTCCACAGCATCCGGTCGAGTTCGGCCGCCTCCTCAGCGTCCGGCGCGTAGACCGCCACCGTCTGGCTCCGCTCGTAGGCCCGCTCGACATAGCGACAGACCAGGGCTGCCTTCTCGTCCGGCGAGCGCAGCTCGACGTATTCGGCGACCTTCTGGTCGGTCTCGGCCATCGGGTGCAGCGGCTCAGCGGTTCTCGCGGATGAAGGTCATGGCCTCGGCACGGGTGGCCGGGTTCTCTCGGAACAGGCCGGTCACCACGCTGGTGACGCTGATGGAGCCGGGCTTCTTGATGCCGCGCATGGTCATGCACAGGTGCTCGGCGGCGACCACCACCATGACGCCTTTCGGCTCGAGGGCGCGGGTCAGGGTGCGGGCGATCTCGGCGGTCATGCGCTCCTGCACCTGCAAGCGCCGGGCGTGTGCGTCAACCACGCGGGCGAGCTTGCTGAGGCCCGTGATCCGCCCGCCCTTTGGTATGTACGCCACGTGGGCCCGCCCGTGGAACGGCAACAGGTGGTGCTCGCACATCGAGTAGAAGGGTATGTCCCGCACGAGGACCATTTCATCGTAGCGCTCCTCGTGGAAGACCTTGACCAGTTCCTCCGGCTCGGCGCCCTCCCCGGCCAGGATCTGCGCGTAGGCCCGCGCGACGCGCTGCGGCGTCTCGGCGATGGTCCCCTCGTCCAGGTCACGCCCCAGCCCCTCCAGTATCAGGCGCACGCCACGGGCTATCTTGTCCCGGTCGAACGGCACTGCGCAGCCCTCCCCTGTATTGCGGGACTCATGCGGTCAGCTCGGCCCGACCGATGATGTCTTTCATCTGCCTCACGGCCTCGCGGATACCCACGTAAACGGCGCGGGAAACGATGCTGTGGCCGATGTGCAGCTCGTGGGGCCGCAGCCGCCGCACCACCGGCGTCACGTTGCGGTAGGTCAACCCGTGCCCGGCGTTGACCACCAGCCCCACGGACCGGGCGCACTCGGCGCCGGCGTCCAGCTCCGACAGACAGTCGCTGCGCTCGGAGGGGCCGGCGGCGTTCGCGTAGCGGCCCGTGTGCAGCTCGACGAACGTCGCCTCCAGCTCCGCAGCGCGCTCCAGTTGCGGCCGCTCCGGGTCGAGGAACAGGCTGACCGGGATACCGGCTTCGGCGAACCTGGGCATCACAGCCTGCAGCCGCTCCGACTGCCCCACGGCGTCCAGCCCGCCCTCAGTGGTGACCTCCTGCCGGCTCTCCGGCACCAGGGTCACCATGTCCGGCCCCGCCCCGAGGGCGATCTCCACGATCTCCGGTGCGAGGGACATCTCCAGGTTCAGCTCGACGGTTGTGGTCTCCCGCAGCAGGCGCAGGTCCCGGTCGTTGATATGGCGCCTGTCCTGGCGCAGATGGACTGTGATGATGTCCGCCCCGCCGATTTCGGCTTCGGCGGCTGCCAGGACGGGGTCCGGTTCGTTGGTCCGGCGGGCCTGTCGGATGGTAGCCACATGGTCAACATTGACGCCCAGCAGTGCCATGGCGTTTGCCCTGTGAGTGCCGGCCGGTATCGCGGGTATTCTGCGCTAACGGGTGGGATTCTGCAACCGTATGTTCACCCGGTCGGGTTCTGCGGTGGCCGTTGCGTCGCCGGCCCAGGCGGGCAGGTACACCGCCACAGGCTCCTGGTAGAGGCCGGTGCCGCCAGGCTCCAGCTCCTCCTCCGCCAGCGGCGTCAGGTCCACGTAGGGGCGCACGTGGGCCGGCTCGAGCCGGCCCATCGCGTCCCGGCCGGCCTCGATCGTGACCGCCACACTCGGCGCCCCGCCCTCCAGCTCAGCGCGATAGGGGAACTCCTGGGGCACCCACAAGGTAAGCGGCCGGTCCTCAAACGTCCGCGTCTCGCGCTCTTCCTCCGCTATCCGCAACGCCACGACGACCCTGCCCGCGGACAGCGTCAGGGGCACGTTCACGGTGTCGCCATTCGGCAGCTGCACGTCCACCCAGTTGCGCAGCGGTCGCAGGCGACGCTGGTAGCCGACGCCCATGTCCCAGAGGGCAAGCTCCTCGGTGGGCACGCTATCCAGCGCTTCCAGGGCCACGACCGGTCCCTTCACCGTTACCTCCGAGGGCGTAGCGGTGGCACTGCCCCGCACGTGGAGCCCCTCCGGCGGCCGCCCCGCGAGCACGGGCAGCACCGGGCGCGTGGCCTCCACCACCGGGCTGGCGGCCACCTGCACCGCGCCGGGCACCATGGCCGGAAACCGGAGCTGCACCATTTCCCGCTCGGTCAGGCCCAACTGCAGCCATTCCGGCCCGACCGACAGTGAGGCCCAGCCTTCCTGGAGCTCCTCCGGGCGGAGTTGCCGCCGCAGCGTCACCGTGTCGTTCGTCAACTCGCTGCGGATGCGCGACAGGAGGAAGCCCGGCCCAGCGATGCGCACCATGCCGCTGTCGTGGCTCTGGTAGACCAGCGAGTAGCCAGCGGGCGGGAGCACCCGGATGCGGGCGTCAAACGAGGCGGTCTGGGTGACCCGCCCGTTGGCGTAGAACCAGATGCCGACCGCTATCACCAGCGCCAGCATCTTCATTCGGAGGTTGCCGAACAGCGCCTGGCCGACTCTCCCCAGCATGCCGTGACTCACCTCCGTTCCTCTGCGGTCTCGGCCGCCAGCTCGTCAAGCGCCCTGCGCAGGGACCTCTCGTCCAGGTCCCGCTGCAGAGTGCCGCCCACCGCCAGGGAGACCTGCCCGGTCTGCTCGCTGACGATAATGGCCGCCGCGTCCGACTCCTCGGTCACCCCGATGCCCGCCCGGTGCCGCGTGCCCAGCTCGCGGGAGAACTGCGGGCTGTCGGTCAGCGGAAACAGACAGCCGGCGGCGACGATGCGCTGCTGGCGGATCACGATGGCCCCGTCGTGCAGCGGCGTACCGGGCCAGAAGATGGTCTTTATCAGCTCCGCGCTCACCTCCCCGTCCAGCCGCACGCCGCCCTCCACATAGCCCCGCAGGCCCACCTCCCGCTCGATGGCGATCAGGCCCCCCACTCTGTCGCGCGCCAGGCTGAAGGTGGCCCGCACAAGCTCGTCAGTGAACCCGCCGTAGGGGCGGAAGAACGTGCGGAACAGCGGATTCTGGCCCAGCCGTATCAGCGCGCGCCGTATCTCCGGCTGGAACAGGATGAACAGAGGCACTACTACGATGGGCGCCAGCCGGGTGATAACCCAGTTGAGGGTCTCCATCTGGAGCTGGCGGCTCAGGAAGATGGTCACCAGGGCCAGAATACCCATCATGACCACCAGCCCCTTCAGGATGCCCGCTCCCCGGGTGCCCTCCATGATGCGCAGGAAGCCGTAGACGAAGATGAAGATGATGCCCGCCTCCACTACCGCCTTCAGCAGCACCAGCCACCGAATGCTGAACCACCGACCTATGTCGGAGAGGAACTCAACCATCCTCGCAGCGCTCCCCCCGCCTGATTGCCTCGCAGACCCGCACCACCTCCAGCGCCGGGCGCACGTCGTGCACCCGCACCATGTGGCACCCCGCCAGGACGGCCGCCGCCACCGTGGCCAGCGTGCCGTTCAGCCGCTCCTGCGCCGGCACGCCCAGGATCGTGCCCAGCATGGACTTGCGGGACGTGCCCGCCAGCACGGGACGGCCCAGTGAGTGCAGCTCGTGCAGCCGGCGCAGCAGCTCCAGGTTGTGCCCCAACCTCTTGCCGAACCCGAACCCCGGGTCCACGATGATGCGCTCACGCGCCACCCCGCACTCGACGGCGTGCTCTACGCGCTCCGAGAGCCAGTGGGTCACGTCGTCTACCACTTCCTCGTAGGTGGGGTTCTCCTGCATCGTGCGGGGCGTGCCCTGCATGTGCATCAGCACCAGGGGCACGTCGGCTTCGGCCGCCAGCGGAGCCATCTCCGGGTCGGTCCGCAGCGCGCTGACATCGTTGATGATCTCCGCGCCGGCCTCCAGGGCGGCGGCCGCCACCCGGGCCTTCTGGGTGTCTGTGCTGATGGGCGCGCCCGGCTCGGCGGCCAGCTCCATGATGACCGGAATGACACGCTCCATCTCCTCCTCGGCGGAGACCGGCTCGCTGCCCGGACGGGTGCTCTCCCCGCCGACGTCTATCAGGTCGGCACCCTCGGCGCGCATTCGGCGGCCCTGCTCGACGGCGGCCTCCCGGTCGAGGAACTCCCCTCCGTCACTGAACGAGTCGGGAGTCACGTTCAGGATGCCCATCACCAGTGGGCGGGCGGCCATGTCGAGTGCGCGTCCGGAGGGGAGCCCGATACGAAAGGGAGGGCGCTGGGGCCAGGGCGCCGGGTGGACCGCCGCATCGTTCATGCGCTCTCCCGCTGAAGGCACCGCCGGACCGCTATCAGCACGTCAGACGAAATGTATCTGACCGTCGGGGCAAATGCAACCCTTACCGCCACCAAACAGCTCCCAGGAACCACGGAGGCACGGAGGACACAGAGAACGGCAACATACTAACCAGGACGACACGACGTTCACCCACCTGTGGTGGGAACGACGGCATAACAGGAATGCACAGGATGTCCAGGATAAGAAGGCTAACAGCATCGCCGTTGTCATCCTGCCTATCCCATTCATCCTTGTTAGGTCAGTTGCTGCCTTTCTCCGTGTTCTCTGTGCTCTCCGTGTCGCCGTGTTGGGTAAGTGCCGCCCGGATGCCCTCCCCCGGCGCGCGGAGGCGCAGGTTCTCGCTCGCCTGCTCCACAGCGGGCTCCGAACACGTTGACCTGCGCGCGTCCAGCCACCGGACCGCCAACGGGCCGTCCACGGCTGAGCAGTCCAGCCCCACCTCGCCCCCGTCCATGAAGCAGACGGCGTACTCGACGCCCGGATCAGCCAGGCAGTAGGCTTCGTTCTCCTCCCGGTCGCGCAGCAGGTCGCTGCGCGGCGAGCACCGGAAGATGTCCATCCGGTCGGTCAGCGACCTCATGCTGCGGATGTGCGCCTGGGCGAGCTCCGAGAGGCCGAGGCCGGCCCGCGGCCGGTGGAAGCGCACGGCGGAGACGTTCCGCCAGAAACGCTCCTCACCCCACTCAGGGGGACCGGAGAACTCCAGGCTCGGGTCGGCGCCGTAGATCCTCGCGCACGTCACCGGCCGCACCGTGCCGGTCTCCCCCAGCCGGCGGCGCACCCACATCCATGCTGGGCAGCAGCCGCACGCTGGCGCCAGAGCGCGCCTTCCCTCCCGTGCGCAGGCGCGGCGTCCCGCCGTCCCGCAGGCGCTGGAGCGAGGACGCCGGACCCACCCCTGCGTGAAGGGCAGCCGGCGCCCGCCCTGGACGCCGTCGGACGGGTCTGGTTTATAATGAGGTCGGCACGTGGCTTCTAGAGCAGGGAGGGTCGCTTGGCGGTCTCGGAGGCATTCCTTCTGTGCGGCGGCAGCAGCCGCAGGCTGGGGTTCCCCAAGGAGATGCTGCGCGTGGACGGGGTACCCCTGGCGATCGCCATGGCCCGGCGGCTCCAGCAGGTGTTCCCACGGGTGGCGGTGGTGACGAACCGACCGGCCTATCTGGAGCCCTGGCTGGACGCCCCGGTCCACGAGGACGCCTTCCCCGGGCTCGGCCCGCTGGCAGGCGTCCACACGGGGCTGAAGTGCGCCGAACGACGGCGGGCCTTCTTCCTGGGTTGCGACATGCCGCTGGTCACGGCGGACATCATGCGCCGGGTCGCCCGGGCCGGGGCCGGGACGGACGCCCCGGTGGTCCTCGCTTCCACGCCGTCCGGGCCGGAGCCGCTCTGCGGCGTTTACGACACGTCCCTGCTGACCGAGCTGGAGGAGCGCCTGCGGGCCGGCCAGGAACTCAGCGCGCGCGACTTCGTGCGCGAGTCCGGCGCCGCCCGGGTGGAGCTTGAGCCCGCGGAGGCCGGCGCCCTGCGCGACGTTGACCGGCCGGCCGACCTGGGCGTCCTGCGCTGTGCGTTCGGAGACGTTGATCCCCTGCCGACGCGCCGGGAGCGCGTCACGCGCGTCGGCGGCCGGCGCGGTCCGGAGGACGTACTGGTCGAGGAGCGCTCCTGCGCGCTGGCGGTCAACGGCGTGCGGCTGGTCACCCTCCTGTGTGTGCCGATGGCGGTTCGGGAGCTGGCGGTGGGGTTCCTGGCCTACCTGGGCCTGCTCGAGCCCGGCGCTGAGCCGCCGCCGGTGCATCTGGACCGCGACCGGGAGAGAGTGGACGTCGAGCTGGACGTCTCCGACGAGGAACTGCGCCGCACGGTCCGCCTGCGCATCAGCTCCACCTGCGGGGCGGGCCTTGTGGGCGGAGAGCCCCCGCGCCCGGAGGCGGCCGGCGTGGACAACTTCCACGTCAGCGCCGAACACATCCTGGCCGTGCTCAGGCGGCTGCGGGCGATGGCCCCGATCTTTCAGATGACCGGGGCCACCCACCAGGCCGCCTTCACCGACGGGCGCCGGGTGCTGCACTTCGAGGAAGACGTGGGCCGGCACAACGCCGTCGACAAGGTCCTGGGCCGCTGCCTGATCGAGGGGACCGACACGCACCGCGGCGCCCTGCTGGTGACCGGCCGCCTGAACGCAGAGATGGTCATCAAGGCACTGCGACAGAGAGTGCCCGTGGCGGCCAGCCGGGGGGCGGCCACCGCACGCGCCGTCGAACTCGCCCGCGAGCGCGGAGTCACGGTGGTCGGCTTTGCGCGCGGGGACCGCATGAACATATGCAGCGCCCCCGAGCGCATAGAACGGGAGGCGACCTGACCATGAACGACCAGCCGCTCTATGTGGCCCGCGACCTTACCAAGAGCTACCCCATGGGCGAGGTGACCGTGCATGCCCTGCGCGGGCTGGACCTGGATGTTTACGACGGTGAGTTCCTGGTTCTGCTCGGCGCGAGCGGCAGCGGCAAGAGCACGCTGCTGAACCTGCTGGGCGGGATGGACACGCCGACCTCGGGCACGGTCAAGCTGCGGGGAACGGACATCGCCGGGTTCAGCGAGCGCCGCCTGACGGCGTACCGCCGCGAGCACGTGGGGTTCATCTTCCAGTTCTTCAACCTGATACCGACGCTGACCGCGCGAGAGAACGTGGCGGTGGCCGCCCAGATCTGTCCGAACCCCCTGGACATCGAGGAGATGCTGGACCTGGTGGGGCTGCTGGACCGGGCGGACCACTTCCCCGCCCAGCTCAGCGGCGGCGAGCAGCAGCGCGTGGCCATCGCCCGGGCCGTGGCCAAGAACC